>NZ_JBFREX010000011.1:0-96249 GCF_052114525.1 Pseudomonas sp. KB_15
GCGTCAGCCGGACTCACGACTGCTATGCAGCCGAACGCAGCCTCGCGGGCTCGGCAGCTGCTACAAAGGGTGTCGCGGTGGCTGGCATTAGGGCTTTGGCGGGGAATCGGTCTCAAGACTTCTCCCCCAGGCACATCAGGAACTCTGCCGATCGATATCGCGCCGCAGAACGACAGCGGTGGTGATGTCTTCAACGGATTCGTGACTGGCGACTGCATCTCTGACCCGGTTCAGATCATCGATGGTTCGCGATTCGACCTCAATGACCAGGTCGAGCTGGCCACTGACCGAGGAGATGCGTCGTACCTGCGAGTTTTGCGCCAGAAGGTCCAGCAGGCCCATTGCAGGTGTGCGTTTGAGGCATACAAGAAGGATTGCGCGAATCACGTTGGCATCGATTTCGCCGATATCAGCCCGGTAGCCCCTGATCACGCCGTTGCGTTCCAGGTTGATGACCCGCTCGCTGGTAGCACTTCTTGAAAGCCCGATTCTCGCTGCCAGGGCCTTCAGGGCAATTCGAGCTTCTTTGGAAAGAATTTCGAGTATTTCGCGATCTTTCGTGTCCAGGTCGCGCATCAGAACTCCCTAATTTTGCTGCCGAAATTGTGCCGGTCGATTCCGACAATATGCAGGCGAAAGGCGACCGCATACCTACTGCCGTCCAAGGCTTTGCGTGCCAAGCTATCTGAAAAAAATGGCTTGGAAAACAACTACCATGACAAATCTTTCCCATCCTGCCCCCCGGTTCTCGACAGGGGATGCCGAAAAACTGAGTGAGCAGCTTTTCAACGTAGTCGGTACGGCCACGCCTCTGGATGGCGAGCGCGATCGTAACTACCGGCTGAATACAGGAACCGATGCAGGATGGATTCTGAAAGTCGTCAACTCGAGTGAACCGCGAGTTGAAAGCGAGTTTCAGACGGCCATTCTCAGTCATCTCGCCAGTTACAGTCCCGAGCTTACCGTGCCTTCTCTCAAGAAAAGCCTTGCGGGTGAATATCTGGCCTCTGCGGTAGCGCCCACCGGCGAAACCCATGCGGTCCGCCTGGTGAGCTGGTTGCACGGAACGCCGCTTGCCGAGGTCAAGCGTACGTTCGAATTGATGCGCAGCCTTGGCCAATCGTTCGGTGAAATAGATCGTGCACTTCAGGGCTTCATTCATCCAGGCGCGGTACGTGATCTCGACTGGGATTTGCGTCACGCCGCACGTTCGCGATCACGCCTGCACTTCGTGAAGGATCCTGGCAGAAGGGCCATTCTGGAACGGTTCATTGAGCGTTTCGAAACAACGGTTCAACCGAAGCTTTCGCGTCTGCGTGCACAAGTCATTCACAATGACGGCAATGACTGGAATATCCTCGTCGACTCGCGCAATCATCAGAAAGTCTCAGGCGTCATCGATTTTGGCGATGCGGTCCATACGATCCTGATTGCCGAAGTAGCCATTACCTGCGCCTATTCCATTCTCGACATGGAAGATCCAATCGGCGCGGCCGCGGCCCTCACCGCCGGTTTCCATGAGAGGTACCCTCTGCAGCCGGAGGAGCTTGACGTCCTCTTCAATCTCATTGCGATGCGCCTGGTCACAAGCGTCACCTTGTCGGCGTCGCGATACGACCGGACGCAAGACAATCCCTACCTTGGCATCAGCGAAGCGCCGGCCTGGCGCCTTCTGGAGAGGATGGATCGCATGAACCCTCGACTGGCGACGGCGATCCTGCGCAAAGCCTGTGGTTTTGACGCGATCGAAGGCGCTGGTGCGGTTCGCCGCTGGGTTATCGAAAACAGCAAGTCCTTCGCCGATATCGTGCGTCCATCGGCTGCAACCATGAACAAGGTGATTGCCCCGTTCGGAGATGCTTCGCATGTGATGACCATCGCTTCAGCCGAGCAGCGCCCAGCCGAGGCAGCGAAGTGGTGGAATGATTTTTCTGCCGAGCACAAGGTGCCGCTCGGCATCGGGCCATGGGGTGAGGAAAGAACCATCTACACCGACACGGCGTTCGAGTCGCGATTCATTGAAGGGCAGCGTCGGATCATTCACGTCGGTGTCGACTTGATCATGCCCGCTGGAACGCCTCTCTATACGCCTGTTGCCGGTGTGGTGCAGAGCGTCGAGGTAGAGCATGAGCCGCTTGGCTATGGTGGTTTGATCATGCTCGAGCACTCGCCACAAGGTTGCCCGCCATTCCTGACGCTGTGGGGGCACATGGCTCATGAAGCCCTGGCGCGCCTGAAGCCCGGTGACCGCCTGGAGGCTGGCGCGCTGGTGGGATACATGGGGGCGGATACGGAAAACGGCGGGTGGATCCCCCATGTGCATTTTCAGATGTCCACTGACACCGGGTTGAAGGCGGGCGAGTTCATCGGCGTGGGTGAGCGGGCTTATCTTGAGGTATGGGCCGACATTTTCCCCGATGCATCGGCTCTCGCGGGGATTCCTCCGGAAGCCTACAGCCAGGACGGACGCACCAAGGCAGAGATTGTGGCCAAGCGTAAGGAGTTGTTGCTTCCAAACCTGTCGATTTCCTATTCAGATCCGATCAAGTTCGTTCGCGGTGACGGGGTCTGGTTGATCGATAACTTTGGAAGAGCGTATCTGGACTGCTTCAATAACGTGTGCCATCTCGGCCACTCCCATCCCGATGTGGTGCACGCGCTTTCGCGGCAGGCTTCACGCCTGAACACGAACACGCGTTACCTGCACGATAACATTGTGGAGTATGCAGAGCGGCTCACGGCTACCTTGCCTGAAGGTCTGGCGGTCGCTTCCTTCGGGTGTTCAGGAAGTGAAGCAAACAGCCTCATGCTCCGTATGGCGCGCAATCACACAGGTCGTAACGACGCAATTGTGCTGGATTGGGCTTACCACGGCACTACCCAGGAACTGATTGACCTCAGCCCTTACAAATACAAGCGTAAAGCCGGTAAGGGGCGTGCAGATCATGTGTTTGAGGCGGCCGTCCCGGATGCCTACCGTGGTGTGGATCACTGGTCGTTCGAGGAACTTGGCCAGCGTTTCGCTGAAAGCGTGGCGGATCAGATCGAGATCATGCGCAAGCAGGGCAGATCCCCGGCTTTCTTTTTGGCGGAGTCCATTCCAAGTGTCGCCGGGCAACTTTTCTTCCCGGAAAACTACTTGAAAGAAGTCTATGCAATGGTTCGTGCAGAAGGCGGTCTTTGCCTGGCTGACGAAGTCCAGGTCGGCTTTGGTCGCGTAGGTAGCCACTGGTGGGCTTTTGAAACCCAGGGTGTCGTTCCCGATGCAGTATCCATGGGCAAACCCATTGGCAACGGCCATCCCATGTCGGCGGTTGTGACCACGCGCGAAATCGCAGACAGCTTCAACAATGGCATGGAGTACTTCAATACCTTTGCCGGTAGTCCGGTTTCATGTGCTGTAGGCCTCTCAGTGCTCGATGTGATTGAGCGCGATAACCTGAAGCTCAATGCACTGACCGTTGGCAACTATCTGCTCGACGGTTTCCGTAAGTTGCAGCAGCGATATGAGGCAATAGGTGATGTGCGCGGGCTGGGACTTTTTCTCGGGATAGAACTTGTCACGGATCGCAAAACGAAGGTCCCAGCCACGGAGTTGGCCAGGAAAGTAGCCGATGGTGCCAGGGAGCGAGGTGTTTTGATCGGCACTGAAGGCCCCTATGACAATGTTCTGAAAATGCGTCCATCGATGATTTTCAGTCAGACAAATGCTGATTTTCTGCTTGAGGTCCTGGACGAAAGTTTCAAGGCCGCACTCCGGTAAATCGTAGCGGTCGGGGGGTGTGCGACAAGAAGCTTGTTTGGACAATGTGGCTGCCCGACATAGTGTCGGCCAACTCCGGCAATGTGTCAGGCAGGCTGACACCTTGCCGGGTGCTTTCCACAAATGCCTATGCAAGACTTTTCATGAAGGCCAGGTGAATAACCCCAAGAAAATAAAAAACAATTCTTCCAAGGTGCCATCCAATGCTAACCAAAAAGCTCAAGGGTTTGATTGTCGCTTCTACCGTGGCCGCTGCGGCGCTACTTTCCACCTCGGTTGTTCATGCTGATGATTTGAAGTCGATCCAGGATTCCAAAGAGATCCGTATCGCAATGAGCGGTCAATACTCTCCCTTCAGCTTTGCCAACGAGCAGAACCAGATTGTCGGATTCGACGCCTCCATCAGCGAGGCACTGGCTGAGCGGTTGGGGGTAAAAGTGAAGATCATTACGACGCCGTTCGACGGGATAATTGCAGGTCTTCTCGCGAAGAAATACGACGCCATCATCGCTTCCATGACCATTACCCCGGAACGCCAGAAAGCCGTGGATTTTGTTGGGCCTTATTACCACGCTGGCCGAACGATCGTAGTGAAGGACAACTCGTCGATCAAAAGCCTTGATGATCTTAAAGATGTTGTTGTCGGCGTTACCCTCGGGGATGCACACGATAAATGGGCCAGGGCTCGTGGCAACCTGAAGGTGAGAACGTACAAGGGGCTTCCCGAAATGCTGGTCGATCTTGAGGCCGGACGTATCGACGCGATTGTGATGGACAGTGTTCCGGTGTTGGTCGCCGTCAAGGAAACAGGGCAGAAGGTTCGCATCATTACTCCACCGGATAGCGATGGTGGCATTGAAGGCATGGGCATTGCCCTGCGCAAGAATAACCCTGAGCTCAAGGCGACGATGCAGAAGGCGCTTGAAGACATGCTCGCCGATGGCACCTACGAAAAGATCTCGATGAAGTGGATTGGCAACGATATCCGCTGATTCATATTCAGCAGGGCTCGACCTGTCGTCGGGCCAGTCAATCTGACTTTTCCGGGCGTTCTCATGGATCTGACTCTCATACAGCGCACATTCCCGTTTTTCCTGGAGGCGGCCTGGATTACGGTGCAGATCTCTGTACTTGCACTTCTGCTTGGTTTTCTGGTCGCAATAGTGCTGGTTGCTGCCCGGTTGTCCACTGTTCTCGCAATTCGATGCCTTGCAAGACTCTACATCAGCGTTTTTCGCGGCACTCCCTGCCTGGTTCAACTGTTCATCATTTACTTTGGCGGGCCGCAGATCGGACTTGAGCTGGAGCCGTTTGCGGCAGGGGTAATCGGCTTGGGTCTGAACATCGCTGCCTACATGGCGGAATCCATTCGTGGCGCTATCACCAACGTTGACCCTGGCCAGGAAGAAGCTGCCCGTTCAATTGGTTTCGGGCGCGGCCAGACCTTATGGTTCATCACGCTGCCACAAGCTGCAAAGTTGATGATAAGGCCGCTGGGCGTGAATGCTGTTGCACTTATCAAAGGTTCTGCACTGGTGTCGACGATCTCTGTAGTTGAACTTTCATATACAGCGCAACGCTTTATCAGTTCAACGTACAAACCTTTTGAGATTTTCATGGTGTCTGCACTGCTTTACATCGTGATGGTCTACTCGGTCAGATTTGTTGTTGACTATCTCGATAATCGCTTCGCGGCAAGGTGAGAGCATTCAGATGCAAAGCCTGGATCTTAGTATAGTTACACCTTATTCTGAGCTGCTGGCGACGGGTCTTTGGTGGACGGTTGTGATGTTTGTCAGTTCCAGCCTATTGAGTTTGATCGCAGGAGTAGCCTTTGCACTCATCGTTCTTTATGCGCCCAGGGTTTTGGCATTGCCCGTGCGTTTTATTACGTGGCTGCTCATGGGAACGCCACTGCTTCTTCAGCTGTACTTGATTTATTATGGTCTTGTGCAAGTGGGAATCGATATTCCGGCGCTGGTGGCTGGCATCATAGGCCTTAGTTTGCACTTTGCCGTCTACAATGCCGACGTTATTCGTGCCGGGTTGGTATCAGTCGACCCGGGTCAGATTGAAGGTGCCCGCTCCATTGGTCTCAGTCGTGGACAGACTCAGCGTTACGTCATTGTGCCGCAAGCGCTTCGCAGGACCATTGCGCCGCTGGGAAATAACCTGATTGTCCTGTTAAAAGACACCTCTCTGGTTTCCATCATCGGTATTGCGGAGTTGGTGTACAGCGCGCAGCTTGCCGTGAGCGAAACCTATAGCCCGTTTGAGTTTTATCTGACTGTTGCGGTTATTTATTATGCAGCCAATCTTGTTCTCGAAGCCGGCCTGCATCTTCTCGAAAACAAGGTAGAGATGTCACGATGACCAGAAAAGAATTCATGGTTGAAGTGAAGGGCGCTCGCAAGGCTTACGGGGCACTTGAAGTACTCAAGGGAATCGATCTTTCTGTATCTCGCGGGCAGATCGTCGCCGTCATCGGCCCAAGTGGATCTGGTAAAAGCACGCTTCTGCGGTCAATCAACCACCTGGAAGTACTTGACGATGGCGAGATCTGGTTAGAGGGCGAGCAAGTCAATCGGCCATTGAAAGGTCGTGCGTTTGAACAGCATATAAACGCTGTGCGCCAGCAGATGGGCATGGTGTTCCAGCACTTCAATCTATTTCCGCACTTGACCGTGTGTGAAAACATTGCGCTTGGCCCGATAAAACTCAAGGGAGTTACGAAAAAGGCATCTCGTGAGTTGGCAATGGAATATTTGTCAAAAGTTGGATTGGCCAACAAAATCGATGAGTATCCTTCTCGCCTGTCGGGCGGTCAGAAGCAGCGCGTTGCCATAGCAAGGGCACTGGCGATGCAGCCAAAAGTCATGCTGTTCGATGAGGCTACATCGGCACTGGACCCTGAGCTTGTCGAAGAGGTCAACCTGGTCATGAAGCAGCTCGCCGCGGAGCACATGACCATGTTGATCGTCACTCATGAAATGCGCTTTGCCGGCGAAGTTGCAGACCGGATTGTCTTTATGGACGGCGGGGTTGTAGTCGAGGAAGGGGCGCCGCAAGAGATCCTGCAAAACCCTGTCCACGAACGAACCCGGTCATTCTTGAAAAAGCATTTGCACGATAGATAAGGTGCGCTTTCGCTTCTGAACGCCGAGGGCAGGGGCTTCGGTACGAAGGTGGTGATGCCCGCCTGCCCGCCTGCTCGCAGGCAAGGATTTCCAGCACCTTGTAATAGCCTCGGTCGGCTACCACCCTCGACCACTTCGGGGGTTGCCCGATCCGCCGAATCCATCGCCGCCAGATATCGATCAATGCTCTGCTCGATCTGCTGCATGCGTGCCTTCACGTTGTCCTTGCCGACTTTCGTAAATCGTTAGGCCTGGCTTGATGTGTGACGGGACCGCAGGCTCGAACTTTCATCACTTCACGCCATGCACTCACCATAGATGACCTCATGTCATCCATCCCTTGAAAATCCATCCTTTGTCAGGTCCCTGTGTTGCGCTCTCTAATGCCGAAAAGCTAAGTGACCCCGATCACTTATTTCAACAATAAAAGCTCTTTCAGGAGATTGTATGCACAGTGGTCCCACTCTATTGCTGGTGTTGTTTTCCGCCATCATTCTGATCGTTTTTCTAATCGTCAAAGTTCGTGTCCACGCATTCCTGGCCTTGACCGCAGCGAGCTTTGTGGTGGGCATCGGTTCAGGCATGCCACTTGCGCAAATAGCCTCTTCCTATGAAAAAGGTGTCGGTGGAACACTCGGGTTCCTGGCAACGATCATTGGCCTTGGCGGCATACTCGGCAAGATGCTGGAAGAGTCCGGTGGTGCGGAGCGCATTGCCCAGACGCTATTGAGCGCCCTGGGTAAAGAGCGCGCCTCATGGGCCATGATGCTTGTCGGGTTTATCGCGGGCATACCTGTGTTCTTCGAGGTTGGATTCGTTTTGCTGATTCCCCTGATCTATGTGGTCGCCAAAGAGACCCGGATCAACCTTTTGTACCTGGGTGTGCCCTTGGCCGTGTCGTTGATGGCGGTTCATTGCATGTTGCCCCCGCACCCTGCCGCTATGGCCATCACCGGGCTGTTGGGAGCCGATGTCGGCAAGGTGATTGTGTATGGCCTCATTATCGCGCTGCCTACCGCCATCATTGCCGGGCCGCTGTGGATCAAGTTGGTCTGCAAGAGTGAAGCGCCTGACACTCAAGAAGCTTTTCTGGACGAACATTGTGTTGACAGCGCAACCCGGGACTTGCCAGGCCTCGGCTTGACGCTGCTGACCATCCTGTTGCCACTGCTGCTGATGGTCGGCAAAAGTTTTGCGGCCGGACTGCCCCATGACTCCGGGCTCTTCAGCATCGTTTCGTTCCTGGGGACGCCGCTGATAGCACTGTCCATTGCGGTGGTGTTCGCTTACTGGGCGCTGGGTTTGCGCCGCGGCTTATCAATGCCTGACTTGCTCGTACACACTCAGAAGAGCTTTCCTCCGCTGGCCAGCATTCTGCTGATTATCGGTGCCGGTGGGGCATTCAACGGCATCCTGGTCGACAGCGGCGTGGGTAATGCGCTGTCCGGTTCGTTGACGCAATTGAATATGAATCCCATCGTCCTGGCGTGGTTGGTGGCAGGTTTGATGCACTTCGCCGTCGGTTCAGCGACGGTGGCAATGATCAGCGCCGCCGGCATGGTGATGCCGATGCTGAGCGCTCATCCAGCCGTGAGCAAGGAAATTATCTGCATTGCCATCGGTGCCGGCGCCATTGGCTGGACCCATGTGACGGACTCTGCCTTCTGGGTGGTCAAGGAGTACCTGGGTGTCTCGCTGGCCGAAGCGTTGAAGAAGTTCACCTCGGCCACCGTATTGGCTTCATTGATCGCGCTGGGCCTGACCCTGCTGCTGTCGCAATTCGTTTGATTCAACCTGTATTTTCAGCCTGATTGTTTAAAGGGACCACGCCATGATTTTGGGCAAGACACTTGAAAGCTGGTACGCCAGCTATCCATTGATTCGCGATCTGGTCGCGCTGCAAGAAACCACTTGGTTCAACCCTGCTGTGGCTCCCGTCGCGGAATCGATTGGCGATGTGGGATTGACGGCCGCAGACGTCGCCGATGCCAGCGCGCGACTGACACGTTTTGCTTCTTACCTGCGGCGTGCGTTTCCGGAGACGGAGTGCAGTGGCGGCATTATCGAATCGGACATTCTGCCTGTGCCACACCTGCAGCAATTGCTCGGCGAGCGCTACGGTCAGGCGTTGGAAGGGGCGCTGTGGCTCAAGCGGGACAGCCATCTGCCGATTTCGGGCTCCATCAAGGCGCGCGGTGGTATCTATGAAGTACTCAAGCATGCCGAAGACCTGGCGTTGGCGGCGAATCTGCTGACGCTTGATGACGACTACGCAGTGCTGGACAGCGATAAGGCGCGTGCCTTTTTCGGCCAATACAAAATAGCCGTTGGCTCGACCGGCAACCTTGGCATGTCCATCGGCATCATGGGGGCGGCATTGGGTTTCCAGGTGACCGTGCATATGTCGGCGGATGCGCGGCAATGGAAGAAAGACAAGTTACGCTCACACGGCGTTACCGTTATTGAGTACTCCTCCGATTACAGCGTGGCTGTTGCGCAAGGCCGTCAACAAGCGGAGTCCGATCCCGCCTGCCATTTTGTGGACGATGAAAACTCGGTCAACTTGTTCCTGGGCTACTCGGTGGCTGCCGAGCGCCTGAAAAAGCAGTTGGCAGCGGCTGACATCACCGTGGATGCGCAACACCCATTGTTTGTTTATCTGCCCTGTGGGGTGGGTGGCGCGCCTGGCGGCGTGGCCTTCGGCCTGAAGCTAGCCTTCGGCGACGCTGTCCATTGCATTTTCGCCGAGCCCACACACTCGCCGTGCATGATGCTGGGCGTCTATACCGGACTGCACGACGAAGTGAGCGTGCAAGACTTCGGCATTGACAACGTGACGGCTGCTGACGGCCTCGCCGTCGGACGTGCTTCAGGTTTTGTCGGCAAGGCCATGCAGCGCTTGCTTGATGGTTTCTACACGGTCAGCGACGAGGAAATGTACAGTTTGCTGGCACTGATGGAGCGCAGTGAAGGTGTGCGCCTCGAGCCATCCGCGCTCGCCGGCGTGCCCGGCATTGCCAGAGTCCAGGCCGACCAGCAGGGCTACCTGGCTCGCGCGCGCCTGGACCGCCAGGCCATGGCGCAAGCCACCCATCTGGTTTGGGCAACGGGGGGCAATATGGTGCCTTGCGACGAGATGGAAGCTTATCTGGCCAAGGGCCGTGAATTGCTCGCCAAAGGTTAATCAGGCCTGAATGGACCCCAATTGCCTGGACTCGACAGAGTTCTCGCTGATTTAAGCCTAAACCGAATGTGGCAAGATGAACGTCTTGCCACATTCGTTACGTTTGCCCGCTGGAAGTGCGTACAACGCAAGGCGGCTTTTGGGTTTGAGGGAAAACTGTCGTGCTCAACCTTCCTCCACGTATCAGCTCCAGGCTCAACAGCAGCCAGTTCGCCAACCTTCACACCTTTTTGGTTGCCGCTCGTCATCTGAGCTTCGCCCGTGCGGCAGAGGAACTGTGTTTGACCGCAAGCGCCGTGAGCCACCGTATAAGTCGTCTGGAAACCGCCTTATCCATGAAGCTGTTCCAGCGCCTGACCCGGCAGGTCAGCCTGACCGACGAAGGTGAGCGTATCTTCGAAATACTCCAGAATGCGATGGGAGAATTGTCCGAGGCACTTGAGCAATCGTCACAGGCAGAAATTGCCGGCTCGATCGCGCTCTATGTCAGGCCTTCCATTGCCCAATGCTGGCTGGTTCCCAGGCTGGCGGACTTTATCGAGCGATATCCCCTGGTGTCATTGGACCTGCGGGTAGGCAATGACAATGTCGATTTTCGAACCCGTAAAATCGACTTGGCCCTGTACTACGCCAATGGCGAGTTTCCCGGGCTGACGAGCCATCGGTTGATGCGAGAACGGCTGGCCCCCGTGTGCAGTCCTGACTATGCGCGACGCCATCAGCTGGAGGAGAACCCGGACAATTTAAGGAACTGCACAACCTTGCATGACTCCCTTGCGTGGGATCATGCGGCCTATGATGCCGAGTGGACGCTTTGGGCAGAGCAACACAACATGCTCACGGCACTTCCCAAACGCAGCCTGACTTTCGATCGCTCTGATTTATGTGTGACAGCAGCCATGAACCACGCCGGCATTGCGATTGGCCGTCAGCAGCTTGTGCAGAAGCGGGTTGATCGCGGCGAGCTCGTCCTGCCGCTTGCTGAATTCAGCCGCTCAGGCCACTACGATTACTATCTGGTTCACCCGTCGCTCGGCACTATCCCCAAGCGATTGCTGGTTTTCATGAACTGGTTACGAGAATGCGCACATCAATCATCACCCCTGGATGAGAACGACGACCTGTTCTGATGCGGCATGCGTAAAGGCGGGCGGTCATAAGCGGATAGGCGCAGCAGTCCGCTACCCGTCTGGTATGCGCAGACGACTGCGTATGCAAGGTGGTTTTGATGCATTCTGTATTATGGTATACCGTAATGGGCTGACTTCTCTGGCCCGCCAGCAACGCGAGTTGGTCACTCAGTCCAAAGTCTGATTGGGCGACGCCGTTTGTCATGAAATGTGCCGACGGTGTCGTCTGATGAGACGCGCTCAAAAGACCAGCAGCTTACATTCCAGTCAACGTCATCGCCGTAGTGCACCCAGAACGCTGATTGGAGAAAAAAAGCATGGCCCAAGTCGTACGATTTTACGAAACCGGTGGTCCCGAGGTTCTTCGCTTTGAAGAGGTAGAGGTCGGCGACCCAGGTCCTGGTGAGGTTCGACTTCGCCACGTAGCGGTTGGCCTCAACTATGCCGACACCTATTTTCGCAATGGCACTTACCCGATCCCGATGCCCAATGGCATCGGCGTTGAAGCCGCCGGTGTGGTGGAGGCAGTGGGCGAGGGCGTGAGCAATGTGGTGGTCGGCGATCGGGTCACCTATACCGGCTTTATCAATACCCTCGGCGCCTACAGCACCGAGCGACTGATTGCGGCCGCACCGTTGATAAAGCTGCCGGAAGATATTTCGTTCGAGACCGCAGCGGCCATGACCATGCGCGGGCTGACCTCGGCGTACCTGATGCGTCGCATCTATGACTTCAAGGCCGGTGACAGCATCCTGCTGCACGCCGCCGCCGGCGGTGTCGGCCTGATCGTTTCGCAGTGGGCCAAGCTGCAGGGCCTGAACGTGATCGGCACCGTGTCCAGCGAGGCCAAGGCTGAACTCGCCCGGGCTCATGGTTGCGACCATGTGATCAATTACAGCCACGAGGATGTGGCCAGGCGTGTGCGTGAATTGACCGACGGTGTGGGTGTCAACGTGGTGTTCGATAGCGTTGGCAAAAGCACGTTCGAGGGCTCGCTGGACTCTCTCAAACGTCGTGGCCTGATGGTTTGTGTCGGCACTGCATCCGGTCCGATTCCGCCTTTCAGCCCGGCGCAACTGGCGATGAAAGGCTCGCTGTTCATGACTCGTCCGGCCCTGGCTGATTACATTGCCGACCCGGCAGAGAAGGCTGACCTGGCCGGTGAGGTGTTCGGCCTGGTCGGCAGCGGCAAGATCAAGATCGAGATCAACCAGCATTACTGCTTGCAGGACGCCGTGCAGGCTCACCGTGATCTGGAGTCGCGCAAGACCACCGGTTCATCGATCTTCGTCATTTAAGAGGTCTGCCGCCATGCAAGTCGAACAACTTACCTGCAGCATTGGCGCAGAGCTGACAGGCGTCAATCTTGCCGATGCCGTCCATGACGACGGCCTGTTCGCCGAGATCCGCGCCCAGTTGCTCAAGCATCGCGTGTTGTTTCTGCGCGACCAGGACATCAGTCGCGCCGAGCATGTGGCCTTTGCCCAACGCTTCGGCGAACTGGAGGATCACCCGGTCGTCGGCAGTCACCCGGAATATCCCGGCCTGGTGCAGGTCTACAAGAAACCGGACAGTCCGGTGGACCGTTACGAGAACTCCTGGCACACCGACGCCACCTGGCGCGAGGCGCCGCCACTGGGGTGCGTGCTGCGCTGCCTGGAGTGCCCGCCAGTCGGTGGCGACACCATGTGGGCCAATATGGTGGAGGCTTACAAGCATCTGCCGGACGACGTGAAAGTCAGGATCGAAGGTCTTCGCGCCCGCCATAGTATCGAAGCGACCTTTGGCGCGGCGATGCCGATCGAAAAACGCCTGGCGATCAAGGCCCGGTACCCGGACGCCGAGCACCCCGTGGTGCGCACTCATCCAGAGACTGGAGAGAAGGTGCTGTTCGTCAATTCGTTCACCACGCACTTCACCAACTTCCACACCCCGGAACGGGTGCGTGTCGGCCAGGATTTCACCCAGGGTTCGTCCGAGTTGCTGCGCTACCTGACCAGCCAGGCCAACATCCCGGAGTATCAGGTGCGCTGGCGCTGGAAGCCCAACAGCATCGCCATCTGGGACAACCGCAGCACACAGCATTATGCCGTGATGGATTACCCCGCCTGCCATCGCAAGATGGAACGCGCCGGGATCATTGGCGAGAAGACCTACTGAGCAACCTCACCTGCACCCAAGCCAATGCCTGCTCCGTACAGCCTGTCGGGCAGGCAAAAACAAAAACAGGAGATAAACATGCAGTTTTTCGACGATTCCCTGCACCCGGACACCATGGAAAAAGTGGTGATTACCGTCGCCCCTTACGCTCCACAGTGGATGCCTGGCGACTTCCCGGAAGATATTCCGCTGACCATGGACGAACACGTGCAGGCGGCTGTCGACTGCTATGAAGCCGGCGCCACCGTGCTGCACTTGCATGTGCGCGAACTGGACGGCAAAGGGTCCAAGCGCCTGTCCAAGTTCAACGAGTTGATCGCCGGTGTGCGTGAAGCCGTACCGGACATGATCATCCAGGTTGGCGGTTCGATTTCCTTTGCTCCTGAAGGCGATGGCGCCGAAGCCCTGTGGCTCTCCGACGATACCCGGCACATGCTCGCGGACCTGACGCCCAAGCCGGATCAGGTCACCATCGCCATCAACACCATTCAAATGACCATCACGGAATTGCTGTATCCGGAAGGCATTGAAGGCACCTCCCTGCTTGAGCCGGCCACCCATGCCGCCTATAGCGAAATGACTGTACCGGCAGGTCCTGCCTGGGTCGCAGAGCACCTCAAGCGCCTGCAGGCGAGCAATATCCAGCCGCACTTCCAGCTGACCGGTATTCATGCCTATGAAACCCTCGAGCGTCTGGTGCGCAAGGGTGTCTACAAGGGGCCGTTGAACCTGACCTGGATCGGCATTGGTGGTGGTTTCGACGGCCCGAACCCGATGAACCTGATGAACTTCATCAATCGTGTACCGGATCGGTGCACCTTGACGGCCGAGTCGCTGCTCAAGAACGTACTGCCGCTTAACACCATTGCCCTGGCGATGGGCCTGCACCCACGGCTCGGTAATGAAGACACCATTATCGATCAACACGGCAAGCGCTTCTCTTCCGTAGAGCAGGTCAAGCAGACGGTGCGCATCGCCCACGAGTTGGGTCGTGAAGTCGCCACCGGCAAAGAGGCGCGCGACATCTACCGTATCGGTGTGCAGTACAAGACTGTTGAAGAAACCCTGTTGGCCAACGGCATGGCGCCGAACCGCAAACAGGGTCAGAAGGGCGTACCACAACGCGGGTAATTCAGATGGCGGGGCAGGGCGCCAATGGTGTTCTGCCCCTGCCAGTCCGAACGCGTGAGCAAGACCAAAAAACAATAACAAAACGGGTGCTAGACACCGAGGAGGCAGCATGGCGTTTCATCACAGTACTGTGGCCGATGAAATGGATACTTCGATTGGCATTCCGCGCCGGTACGCCTGGATTGTGTTTGTGCTGACCTTTGGCCTGTTGATTTCCGATTACATGTCACGGCAAGTACTCAATGCCGTGTTCCCGATTCTCAAGAATGAGTGGACGCTGAGCGACGGCCAACTCGGCCTGCTCAGCGGCATTGTCGCACTGATGGTTGGCCTGCTGACGATTCCCCTGTCGCTGCTGGCCGACCGCTTTGGCCGGGTCAAGAGTCTGGCGCTGATGGCCATGCTGTGGAGCCTGGCCACCCTGGGCTGCGCCCTGGCACAGAACTACCCGGAAATGTTGTTTGCGCGCTTCATGGTGGGCGTCGGCGAGGCTGCCTACGGTAGTGTCGGCATCGCCGTGGTGGTGTCGGTGTTTCCCAAAAGCATGCGTGCGACCCTCGCCAGTGCCTTCATGGCGGGTGCCATGTTCGGCTCGGTGTTGGGCATCTCCATCGGCGGGGCGATTGCGGTCAAGCTGGGCTGGCGTTGGTCGTTCGCCAGCATGGCGCTGTTTGGCCTGCTGCTGGCGGCGCTTTACCCGATCATCGTCAAGGAAGCGCGTATTGCCCCGCAGCGCCTCGCCACGGTCGGGAGCAATGCCAAAACGGCGGTCAAGCGTCCGCTGAGTACCTTGTACGGCACTCGTTCGGTGATCGCCGCTTATGTCGCCAGCGGCCTGCAGACATTCGTTGCCGGTAGCATGATTGTGTGGATGCCGAGCTATTTCAATCGCTATTACGGGTTGGGCGAGGGCAAGGCCGGGGTTGTGGCGGGCGTCATGGTGCTGTGCTGCGGCGCCGGGGCGATTCTGTGCGGCATGCTCAGTGATCGCCTGTGCCGTCAATCTCCATTGCGCAAGATCGAGATGTCCATGGTTTTCTGCCTGGGCAGTTGCCTGCTGATGTCGCTGGCCTTGGTTCAGTCGACCGGTCCTGTGCAGTTGGGGCTGATCGGCCTGGCCATGCTATTGGTGACGGGCGTCAACGGCCCGACCATTGCCACGATCGCGAACCTGACCCACTACAAAGTGCATGGCACTGCTTTTGCCACCCTGACCCTGGTCAATAATTTGCTCGGCCTGGCCCCGGGGCCCTTCATCACCGGCAAGGTGTCGGACCTTATTGGCCTGCACGGAGCCTTCCAGCTGGTGCCGCTGATGAGCATCGCGGCAGCGGCGGTGTTCTTCTTTATCCGCTGTCACTATCTCGACGACATTGCCCGTGTGCAGGGTGAGGAGGTCGAAGAAGCGCCAACTAAAGCGGTGATGGAGGTGTCGTCGTGACGAGGGTATTGCGTATTGATGCGTTCTTTGACTTTATTTGCCCCTGGTGCCTGATTGGCAAGCGTCAGCTCAATCGCGCACTCACGAAGCTGCGCGCCAGCCACCCGGAGATCGAGTTGGAGCTGGTCTGGCATGGCGTGCAACTGCTGCCGCACCTGCCGGCGCAGGGCGTGCCTTTTGTCGAGTTCTACCAAAAGCGCCTGGGCAGCGCCGAGGCCGTGCTTGCGCGCCAGGCGCAAGTCCGGCAGGCCGCGGCGGCCGTGGGCCTGAGCATCGACTTCAGTAGCATCAACACGATGCCCAATACCGCCGATGCCCATCGCCTGTTGGAGTGCGCCACTGAACTGGGGAGTGTGGCGCAGCGCGACGCCTTGCTGGAGCAGATGTTCGCCGCCTATTTTCATCGCGGCAAGGATCTCGGAGACAGTGCCACCTTGCTGGCGATCGCCGAGTCCTGTGGCTATCCACGCGCGGCCTTGGCCGACTGCCTGCTGGGTGCTCGCTGCCCCTTCGATGATGGTGGGATGGGCGCCCGGGGTGTGCCCTATTTCATCTTCAACCGTCGCCAGGTGGTGTCCGGTGCGCAGCCGGCCGAGGTGCTGTTGCAGGCCATGCACCAGGCCCTTGCGCAGGACGTGACCGGGAGTCAATCGGCATGAGTCGGCGCATTGCAGTACCGGCAGAGAAAGTCCCGACACCAGGCATGCGCTCGCTGTTCGAGCCTGAGGGAAACAGCCTGGCGCTGTTCAATGTCGCCGGCCAGCTCTACGTCATCGATGACAGCTGTCCGCATCAGGGCGCCTCGCTATGTGGTGGCCGCCTTGAGGGGCGGGTGATCCAGTGCTGTGCCCACGGCCTGCGCTTCGACCTGGCGAGTGGCTACCTGCTCAACTCAAACAGTATGAAGGTCGGCAACTACCCGGTCGAGGTGGTCGACGGCCAGGTGTTCATCGTCATCGCTGCCAAGGAACCCGCATCATGAGTGCCATTGCTCTGGCCTATGTTCACTGCCGTGTACAAGACCTGGCCCCCGGTTTTATCGTCAGTCTGATTGTTGCCGCAGCGGCGAGTTTTCTTTCCGAGCACTATGGTGCGCCGGTGATGTTGTTCGCGCTGCTGCTCGGTATGGCCCTGAATTTTCTTGCTGGCGACGGCAAGTGCAAGGCTGGTATCGAGTTCACTTCACGTACCGTGTTACGCATCGGCGTGGCGTTGCTGGGTATGCGCATCACCCTCGAACAGATCGCCGCGCTGGGCTGGAAACCGGCGGCCCTGGTGGTGATCTCGGTGGTGGTGACCATCCTCGTCTCGATGGTGGCGGCCAAGGCCTTGGGGTTCCAGCGTCTGTTCGGCATGCTCACCGGCGGCGCCACGGCCATTTGCGGCGCCTCCGCAGCATTGGCATTGGCAGCGTCTTTTCCCAGCCATCCACAGAAGGAGCGTGCCACGCTGTTCACGGTGATTGGCGTGTCGGCGCTGTCGACCCTGGCCATGATTCTCTACCCGATGATCGCCAACTGGCTCGAGCTGAATCCGCAGATGGCCGGGGTGTTCCTGGGGGCCACCATTCACGACGTTGCCCAGGTGGTGGGTGCCGGTTACAGCCTGTCTACCGAGACCGGCGATACCGCCACCGTGGTCAAGTTGATGCGTGTGGCCATGCTCCTGCCGGTGATCGTTTGCGCGGCGATGATTGCCCGCAGGCAGGGCGTCGACCCGACTGGCAAACGACCGCCGTTGCTGCCCTGGTTCGCGGTGGGCTTTCTGATTCTCGCGTGCGTCAACAGTACCGGCTGGGTCGTACCGGCCGTGCAGGGATTCACCAACGAACTGTCGCGCTGGTGCCTGGTCATCGCCATCAGCGCGCTGGGCATGAAGACCCAGCTCAAGGAGCTCGCTGCGGTAGGTATCAAACCCATCCTGCTGATGGTGGGGGAGACTGTCTTCCTGGTTGTTCTGGTGCTGTTACTGATGCACTGGGGCCTGTAAACAGACGCGTTATCGCTCAGCGGACAGCTTGAGCGTGACTCAAGCGTCGTACCCCGGATGTGCTCCTTTTTGCGGTCGTCTGTTTCGGCAGATGGCCGTTTTTTTTTGCACGATCCCGGTGTCCGCATTCCCCTATAGGAACCAGCTTGCTGGCGATGGACTCAAGTGCCCCGCGTTTCACCAGTCCCTACGCGTTATCGTTAACGACCATCGCCAGCAATCGAGCGTCGACCGGCTGCTCCTGCAGGTATTGCGTTACCGGTGTTTCATCAACCGTCTTTGCGCGGCACGATCTTGTGTTCGCTGCGCCATGCGGCTGGCGGCATGTCGAACTGGGAAACGAACCAGCGAGTGAATGAGTTGGGCATGGAGTAGCCAAGCATGTCGGCGATCCGTCCCAGCGAGTACCCGGGGTTCTCCAGGTAGCGAATCACCAGGTCGCGGCGCACGCTATTGATCAACTCGCTGAAACTGGCCCCTTCTTCGTCCAGGCGGCGCTGCAGGGTGCGCACGTTCATGCCCTGGCTCTGAGCAATTTGCGCAATGGTCGCGCGACCCATGGGGAGCAACAGGTAAATGGATTTGCGCACCTCAAACGCCACGGAATGGTCGTTTTTGCCCAGCAGCGAATCCATGTAGCGCTGCGCATGTCGGGCCATGGCCGCATTGGCCAGAGGATTGGCGGCGTCGAGGTTGGTGGCGGGACAAACGATGCCGTTGAACTCGCAGCCGAACTCCACCTTGCAGCCGAAGATCCGTCGATGCACGGAGAGATCTGCCGGAGCGTCGTGGGAGAAACAGACATTGATCGGGTGCCAGTGCGCGCCGAGCATTGCGGCGCAAAAACGGTGCATTACGGCAATGGCCAGTTCGATGGATTGGCGGTTGTTCGTGCCCATGTCGGTCACCAGTTCTTCGCGAATGATCACCGTACTGCCGCTTTCCTCTACGAAAATCGCCAGTGACTCATTGATCTGCTGACGGTAATGCACGATCACATTCAGCGCATCGCGAAGCGTGTTCTGGTGACTGAGCAGCAGGCTCACTTCACCAAAGTCCGCGAGTTGACGCAGCTCGGCCATACGCAGGCCGAGGGTTTCACAACCACTCAGGCGCGCCGACTTCTCCAGCAGGATGATGCTCGCGGTGGCCGGGATGCGTTGGCTCGGATCGCTCAGAAGCGCGGGACTCAAGCCCACCTCGGCTAACAGCGTGATCGCGTTCAGCCGTAGATGGTGAGCCACATCCAGGTAGTTGGTCAGTACGGCGGTTCGTGCTTGTACGGGCATGGCGTGCATACATTCCATGTTGTGACAAATGAGATCTCGTTGTCGCAGTTGCCAGCCAGTTATAGAGACTTGATCGTGAAATGAAAAGCGCCGGGTGCGGTAAATCCAACCGGGCCGACTCACGGACGCTGTCATCAAAAGGGAAGTGGCTGACGCTAAATGTAACCCGTTCCGACAAGGCGAATCCTACTGTGCTGCTGGCAGGGTTCGAAACATTCGCGGACCCGCTCGATGGATTGTTCAAGGGTGAGTAGCGCGATGAATGACACCACGATTTTGATAGTTCCGGGCTTGCGCGATCACGTGCCAGCGCATTGGCAAACGCTGCTGGAAGCCAGGTTGGACAAGGTCCGCTCAGTACCACCACTGGAAGAGAACAAACTCAGTCTGGCAGCACGGGTGGATGCGATCCAGCGCGAGCTGGAGCAGATTTCCGGTCCGGTGATCCTGGTGGCCCACAGTGCCGGTGTGTTGATGGTGGTGCACTGGGCCGCCTGTCATGACCGCCCGATCAAGGGCGCTTTGCTGGCCGCACCACCGGACCTCGAGGCCAAATGGCCAATCGGTTATCCGACCGCTGAGAGCCTGCGGGCCAATGGCTGGGACCCGCTGCCAAAAGGTCCGCTGCCGTTCCCGTCGATTGTCGCGGCCAGTACCAACGACCACCTTGCGAGCCTGGAGTCGGTGACCCAAATGGCCCGTCAATGGGGCAGTGAACTGGTCAACCTCGGTGCTGTAGGCCACCTCAATCCAGCCGCCGGCTACGGCGAGTGGCCGCAGGCCGAAGACTTTATCCGCACGCTGGATCGCTAGACGCAAACATCTGAACAAAACCACCTGAAGAAGCTCGCATCACTGCCAGGACCTGATGTGAGCCGTTGTTAGAGCCAAAAAACAAAAACAACAAAAAACGGAGACAACGTAATGCACACCACGACAGGGCATAGCCCTTTGCGCCGCAGCATGCTGGCTACCGCCATACTGCTCGCCTCCATGCCGGCTGCCCATGCCTTTGAACTTGGTAATGGCAGTGAAGATTGGGCGGTACGCTTCGATAACACCCTCAAGGCCAGTTACGGTCAGCGGGTGCAAGGTCAGAATTCGAAGATTGCCAACGCCGCCAACTACAACGACGGCGACAAAAACTTCAGTGTCGGCAGTGCAGTGACCCAGCGGATCGATCTGCTGACCGAGCTTGATGTGGTCTATCAGCGCAAGATGGGCTTTCGTGTCAGTGCCGCGAGTTGGTATGACCATGCCTATGACGATGTCGGGTCCAACTCCAACCCTTTTCCAGGGCAGGCGGGCAATGCAGGTAACCTGGTTGCGGCGCGTCAGTCCGGTGCCATTCAGCCGGGCGACTCGCTCAATGGCCATGTTGCACGCAAGCATGGGCTGAGCAACTACACCGACCGTTATTACAACGGACCTTCCGGTGAGATCCTTGATGCGTTTGTGTTCTACAGCACCGAGGTCGGCGAGGAGTCGATGTTCAGCACCAAGCTCGGCAGGCACAACATGTTCTGGGGCGAGACCCTGTTCAACGCGGCCAACGGTATCAACTACGGTCAGTCGGCCCTGGACCTGGCCAAGTTGTACAACGTGCCGGGCACCGAAACCAAGGAACTGTTCCTCCCGCGCAACCAGCTTTCCATGTCTTTCACGGTCAATCCGCAACTGACCCTGGGCGCGCAGTACTTCCTGGAGTTCCGCAACACCCGTCTGCCTGAGGGTGGGACCTACATGGGTGGCTATGACATGTTCGGCGAAGGCGGGGATGTGTTCTGGCTGCCAGTGCCGACGGCGCTGGGCGGGGCCGGTGCTTTTTTTGGTACTCCGCGCGGGCATGACGTCAAGCCGCACAACACTGGTGACTTCGGGCTCATGGCCAAGTGGAGCCCGCAATGGCTGGACGGCACCCTGGGCTTCTACTACCGCAACACCTCGGACCCGATGCCAGTGGTGCTGGTCAATGCGCCCAACCTGCAACAGCCAGGCCTGCCGGGGCTTGCGGGCGCTGAATACCTGGCCGCTTATGCCGATGACATCGACATTTACGGCATCAGCCTGTCGAAAAACGTGGGGCCGGTCAGCGTCGGGCTTGATGTGAACTATCGCGAAAACATGCCGCTGCTGAGCAACTTCACCACTATCAACCCGACATTGAGTGCACAGGCTGCGCAGGGGCTGGTCAACGGCGACAACCTTATCGGTGCCGTGCCGGGCAGAGGTGACACCGGAACGGCCCGTGGCAAGACTTTCCACGTGGTACTCAACGGTCTGGTGAGCTTTGGCAATACCCCGTTGTGGGACTCATCCTCGTTGGCTGTCGAAGGATCGATGACCCATCTGGTCAGCGTCGACAAGGGCCAGCAGTCCTTCAAGGGCAACTCCAGTTACCAGGGCGTCGACAAAGTCGACACCAATGCCTACTCCATCACGACCAACTTCACCCCGACCTGGTTCCAGGTGTTCCCGGGTGTGGATATGTCCATGCCCGTTTCCTACAACGTCGGCCTCAAGGGCAACTCGGCTGTCCAGCTCGGTGGTAGCGAAAACGCCGGCAGCTACTCCATAGGCGTCGCTGCGGACGTCTATCAAAAGTACAAGTTCGACCTGAAGTACGTGGATTCTTTTGGTCCTTTCAATACCTGTGAAACCGGGTTCGATAACAACACCCCCGGCAGTAGTGGGCAGTACCGCTGCATTCCCGGCCAGATCACTTCGCAGGCCGGCCTGGCGCCGCTGCTCAAGGATCGCGGGATGCTCACGGCCTCGTTCAAAACCACCTTCTGACTGACGCTCGGATTACAAAAACAAGTGGAGAGAATTCAGATGAGATTGCTAAATAGTGTGTTGGCAGCTTCCCTGGCAGCTGTCATTGCCGGTCAGGCCCAAGCGGCCGTATCGGCTCAGGATGCCGCCAAATTGGGCTCCAGCCTGACCCCTGTGGGCGCCGAGATGGCGGCTAACGCCGATGGTTCGATTCCAGCCTACAAAGGCGGCCTGACCACTCCGCCAGCCGGCTTCAAGGCGGGCGACGGCATGCGTCCGGATCCGTTTGCCGACGAGAAGCCGCTGCTGGTCATCGATGGCAAGAACCTTGACCAGTACAAGGGCCAGTTGACGGCCACCACGGCAGAACTTGCCAAACGCTATCCCACGTACCACATCAATGTGTATCCGACTCATCGCACTGTTGCCCTGCCTCAGGCGGTGCTGGATAACAGCGTGAAAAATGCCACCGGTACCAGGTCCCTCGATGGCGGCCTGGCCATCGATAACCTGTTGCCTGGCGTGCCGTTCCCGATCCCGACCTCCGGCAGTGAGGCCATGTGGAACCACCTGCTGCGCGTCGGCGGCAACCGTAACGTCAAGTATGACTCCTGGAACGTCGACTCGGCGGGTGTGCCGACACTGTCCACCACGGCGCTGTCGTTCTCGAATTATCCGATCTACGACGACATGTCGAAGCCGTTCAACAGCACTGACGTGTTCTTTCAGATGAAGCTGTATTACACCGGTCCCGCGCGTCGTGCGGGAGAGGCGATCATGCTCAAGGACACCGCCAACCCATTGGCGCAGCCACGCCGCAGCTGGCAGTACCTGCCTGGTCAGCGGCGAGTGAAGCTGGCGCCAGACCTGGCCTACGACACGCCAAATCCCGGTACGGGCGGCGCCGGAACCTACGATGATGTATTCGTCTTCAATGGCGCGTTGGACCGCTTCGACTGGAAGCTGGTGGGCAAGCAGGAAATGATCATCCCCTACAACACCTACAAGCTGACCTACGCCGTGGACGCCAGGCAGCTTACGACCCCCAACCACATCGCGCCTGACTATGTGCGTTGGGAGAAACACCGCGTCTGGGTGGTGGAGGGCACGCTCAAATCCTCTGCGCGGCACATCTACCAGAAGCGCCGCATGTACCTGGATGAAGACAGCTGGATCGCTCTGGCCTCTGACCAGTATGACTCGAGCGGCAAACTCTACCGTGGCTCCTTCGCCTTCCTCAGCCAGAGCTACGACAAAAACATTCCTGATGTCTCGCCTTTCATGATCTACGACCTGGTGGGCGGCTCCTACAACATCAACGGCATCACGGGCGCGTATGGCGGCATCAAGTACATCGAGTCTCTGTCGAAGGCGCAGTGGGCGCCGGATGCGCTGGCAGCTTCCGGTATCCGCTAGGTGTCAGGCGACAGAAGTCCGGGGTGAACGGTAGAGATCCCCCGGTTACCGACTCCGGCGCCGGACTGCACCTCGTGTGCTGTGCGGTGCCGTTTTCCTGGAAGGTGCGGTATGGGTTCCTTGAAAAATTTCGTGCTGGCGCTGCTGTGTTCGATGCTGGCGCTATTGCAGGGTGTCGCTCAGGCGGCCGGTTATGTCGATGTGCTGGATCTGCCAGCCAAGCCGAGTCCCTTGGCCATGCGTAGCCCCTTGATCGGCGTCGCTCGCGCGGGTGAGCGCCTGGTCACCGTTGGCCAGCGTGGCCATATTCTTTATTCCGATGACGCTGGCAAGCACTGGCTACAGGCTGGCGTCCCGGTCAGCAGCGATTTGACCGCGGTGTTTTTCCCTTCCGCCAAACAGGGCTGGGCGGTCGGTAACGACGGTGTCGTGCTGCATAGCAGCGATGCTGGTGCGACGTGGCAAAAGCAATTGGACGGTCGTCAGATCGGCGCCTTGCTGGTCAAGCATTATGCAGCGCTGGCCAGTGCCCAGCCGGCCAACGAGCAATGGCCGCTGCAGGTCGCTGAAGGTCAGCGCCTGGTCGAGCAGGGCGCCGACAAGCCGTTCCTCGATGTGTGGTTCGCCAACGACAAAACCGGCTATGTGGTCGGCGTGTTCAACCTGATCCTGCGCACCGACGACGGTGGTCAGAGCTGGACGCCGTTTCAGGATCGCACCGACAACCCGCAGGGTTTTCACCTCAATGCCATCGCCTCAACGGGCGACGCGTTGTACATCGCCGGCGAGCAGGGTCTGTTGCTCAAGTGGGACGACAGCGCCCAGCGTTTCGCCGCCGTGTCGACGCCTTATCAAGGCAGCTTCTTCGGCGTGCTCGGCAAGCCCGGGGAAGCGCTGGTCTACGGCTTGCGCGGCAATGTGCTGCGCAGTACCGATGGTGGTCTGAGCTGGACCCCGCTGGACAGTGGCCTGCACGTCAGTATCACCGCCGGCCTCGTCGATGCCCATGGCGATTACCGCTTGTTCACTCAGGCCGGGCACACGCTGATTGGCCAAGCGAGTGGCAAGCGCTTGCAGGTGTTGCCGCACCAGGACCTGCCCCCCGTGGCCGGTGCCACCTTGGCCGCCGACGGTTCGCTGGTGGTGGTGGGTAGCCGCGGTGCACAGGCACTGTCCGTTGAATAAGACCTCGAAAAATTAGAGCGAGTACCTGGATATGGGCAACATAAAACAAGACGCCATGCCGGTGATCCGCGAGCTGCGTGACTTCGATCGGTGCTCCGGCAACCGGCTGGAGCGGCTGGTGTTCAACTTCCGCCCGCTGTTCATGCTGCTGATGGCGCTGGCCACGGTGGTGCTGGGCTACATGGCGGTGACTCGCCTGGAGCTGCGCCCCAGCTTCGAGAAGATGATTCCCCAGAGCCAGCCGTACATTAAGAACTTCCTCGAGAACCGCCAGTCGCTACGTGGTCTGGGCAACTCGGTGCGGGTGGTGGTGGAGAACACCCGGGGCGATATATTCGATCCCGGTTACCTGGACGTACTCAAGCAGATCAACGACCAGTTGTTCCTCACTGAAGGCGTCGACCGCTCCTGGATGAAGTCGCTATGGAGTCCTGGGGTGCGCTGGACTGAAGTCACTCAGGAAGGCTTCCAGGGCGGCCCGGTGATGCCCGATGCCTACCAGGGCAAGCCCGAGCAAATCGAACAGTTGCGCCAGAACATTTCCCGCGCCGGTATCGTCGGCAGCCTGGTGGCCAGCGACTACAAGTCGAGCATGCTCATCGTGCCCCTGCTGGACAAGGCCTCGGCCACTGGCCAGCGCATCAACTACCACGCCTTCTCGCAGATGCTCGAAGAGCAGTTGCGCGACAAGATCGAGTTCGCCGGCGACAGCGCCGCGCGCAAGGCCGGGGCCGAGGGCAAGGGCCCGTACAAGGTGCGGGTGATCGGTTTCGCCAAGCTCATGGGCGACCTGATCGACGGCCTGATTCAGGTGATGATGTTTTTCGGTCTGGCGGTGGTCACCTCGTTGGCCATCATCTACGCCTACACCCGTTGCGTGCGCAGCACTCTGCTGGTGGTCGGCTGCTCGCTGATTGCGGTGGTCTGGCAACTGGGCATCGTCGCCTGGCTCGGGTACGCCATCGATCCGTACTCGGTGCTGGTGCCGTTTTTGATTTTCGCCATCGGCGTGTCCCACGCGGCACAGAAGATGAACGGCATCATGCAGGACATCGCTCGGGGCACTCACAAGCTGATCGCTGCGCGCTACACGTTCCGCCGGTTGTTCATTGCCGGGGTTACCGCGTTGCTGGCTGACGCGGTGGGTTTTGCGGTGTTGATGCTGATCGACATTCCGGTGATCCAGGACCTGGCGATCACTGCCAGCATCGGCGTCGCCGTGCTGATTTTCACCTCCTTGCTGCTGATGCCGGTGGCGCTGTCTTATATCGGTGTTGGGCGCCAGGCCGCCGAGCGGGCGCTGAAGATCGACACGAGAGCGGCGGGGCATAACGGCGTCGGCAAACTGTGGGACCTGCTCGATCGCTTCACCACGCGCAATTGGGCCACGGGGGCGATCCTGGTGGCGACGCTGATGGGTATCGGCGGTTTCATGGTCAGCCTGCAACTGAAAATCGGCGACCTCGACAGCGGGGCGCCGGAGTTGCGTGCCGACTCGCGCTATAACCGCGACAACGCCTACATCACCAGCCACTACGCCCTGTCCAGCGATATGTTCGCGGTGATGATCAAGACCGCACCGGAAGGCTGCCTGAACTACCAGACCCTGGTCCTCGCCGACCGTCTGGCCTGGGAGCTGCAGCAGTCCCCAGGGGTTCAGGCGACGTCTTCGCTGGTCAACGCGGTGCGCCAGATTACCGCGGGCACCTACGAGGGCAATCCCAAGCTCAACAGCATCCAGCGCAATCAGGACGTGCTGAACTACGCCGCGCAGCAGGCCTCGGTCAACTCCCCGGAGTTGTTCAACAACGACTGCTCGCTGATGCCGGTGATCGCCTTTCTCAAGGACCACAAGGCTGAAACCCTGGACGCGGTGGTCGCCATCGCTGACAGGTTCTCCAAGGAAAACAGTACCGCCAGGGAAAACAGCACCCAGGATCGTCAGTTCCTGCTGGCTGCCGGCAGTGCCGGCATCGAAGCCGCGACCAACATCGTGGTGCGCGAGGCCAACCGCACCATGCTGTTTTACGTCTATGCGGCGGTGACGCTGTTCTGCCTGATCACCTTCCGCAGCTGGCGCGCCACGTTGGTGGCGCTGCTGCCGCTGGTGCTGACCTCGATCCTCTGCGAAGCCTTGATGGTGGTCATGGGCATCGGCGTGAAGGTAGCGACCTTGCCGGTGATCGCCCTCGGCGTGGGGATAGGTGTCGACTACGCGTTGTACTTGCTCAGCGTTCAGCTGTATCACCAGCGCCAGGGGCTATCGCTGGCGGATGCCTACCGAAAAGCGGTGTCGTTCACCGGTCGGGTGGTGGGACTGGTGGGCATCACCCTGGCGGCCGGCGTGGTGTGCTGGGTCTGGTCACCGATCAAATTCCAGGCGGACATGGGCATCCTGCTGACCTTCATGTTCCTGTGGAACATGCTCGGCGCGCTGATCCTTATTCCTGCCCTGTCGTACTTCCTGTTGCGCGGTCCCTCGCTGAACCGTCGGACTGCCGCGGATGAGCCAGTGGTGCATGAGTCGCTGCTGCCCGTCAGCGAGACCGGCCATTCCCAAAAAACAGGCATACCGCATTCCCTCACATTGACCGAGTAACCCACCATGTCTGATTACAAAGCCCCCTTGCGCGACATGCGCTTCGTGCTCAATGAAGTCTTTGAGGTCCCCAGGCTATGGACTCAACTGCCCAGCCTTGCCGAGGTGGTCGACGAAGAAACGGCCGCCGCCATCCTCGAAGAGGCCGGCAAGATCAGCGCAGGCAGCATTGCCCCGCTGCGCCGCAGTGGCGACGAGCAAGGTTGCTCCTGGGACAACGGAGCGGTGAATGTCCCGGATGGATTTGTCGCGGCGTACCAGGCCTTTGCCGACGGCGGCTGGGTCGGTGTCGGCGGTGATCCGCAGTACGGTGGCATGGGCATGCCCAAGACGATCGCCGCCCAGGTCGAGGAGATGGTGACCTCGGCCAACCTGTCTTTCGGCACCTACCCGATGCTGACGGCGGGTGCCTGTCTGTCGCTCAACGCCCACGCCAGTGAGGCACTCAAGGAGCGCTTTCTGCCGAACATGTACGCTGGCGTCTGGAGCGGCTCCATGTGCCTGACCGAGGCTCATGCCGGCACCGACCTGGGCCTGATCCGCACCAGGGCCGAACCCCAGGCCGACGGCAGCTACAAGATCAGCGGCAGCAAGATTTTCATCAGCGGTGGCGAGCATGACCTGACCGAAAACATCATTCACCTGGTACTGGCCAGACTGCCGGATGCACCGGCGGGGCCGAAAGGCATTTCGCTGTTCCTGGTGCCCAAGGTACTGGTCAATGACGACGGTTCGCTGGGCGAGCGAAATTCGCTGTCCTGCGGTTCCATCGAACACAAGATGGGCATCAAGGCATCCGCCACCTGCGTGATGAACTTCGATGGCGCCACTGGCTGGATCGTCGACGCGCCGAACAAGGGCCTGGCGGCGATGTTCACCATGATGAACTACGAGCGTCTGGGCGTGGGCATACAGGGCCTGGCGCAGGGTGAACGCTCTTATCAGAGCGCCGTCGCGTACGCCCGTGACCGTCTGCAAAGCCGCGCACCGACCGGCGCGCAGCACAAGGATAAGGCGGCCGATCCGATCATTGTGCACCCGGACGTACGCCGCATGCTGCTGACCATGAAAGCCCTGAACGAGGGGGGGCGTGCGTTTTCCAGCTACGTGGCCCTGCAACTGGACACGGCCAAATACAGTGAGGACGCACCGACTCGCCAGCGCGCAAACGAGCTGGTGACCTTGCTGACGCCGATCGCCAAGGCGTTTCTCACCGACATGGCGCTGGAAACCACTGTGCACGGCCAGATGATTTTCGGCGGCCATGGTTATGTCCGTGAGTGGGGCCAGGAGCAACTGGTGCGCGATGTGCGCATCACCCAGATCTACGAAGGCACCAATGGCATCCAGGCGCTGGACCTGGCCGGGCGCAAGATCGTCGGCAGCAGCGGGGCGCTTTATCGTCTGTTTGCCGCCGAGGTTCGCCATTTCACCGCCAACGCCAGCGCCGACCTCGGTGAGTTCACCCAACAATTGAACGCCGCCGTGGATACCCTCGACGAACTGACGTCGTGGTTGCTCGACCGAGCCATGAACGACCCGAACGAAATCGGCGCCGCCTCGGTCGAGTACCTGCAGGTATTCGGCTACACCGCGTATGCCTACATGTGGGCCCTGATGGCCAAAGCGGCGCAGGGGAAACAGACCGAGGATGACTTCTACGCCAGCAAGCTGGGCACGGCACGTTTCTACTTCGCCCGTCTGCTACCGCGTATCCATTCACTGAGCGCTTCGGTCATGGCCGGTAGCGATAGCCTCTATTTGCTGGATGCGGCGCAATTCTGAACCAGGAAGTCACGACCATGCTGAAGACAAAAATAATTCCGCCAGCACAAGGCGCCTACACCTACCCGCTGCTGATCAAGAGCTTGTTGCTGTCGGGAGTGCGATACGAGCCCGCCAATGAAATCGTCTACGCCGACAAGCTGCGCTACAGCTACAAGACCCTCATCGAGCGCATCCACCGTCTGGCCAATGCGCTGACGGTGGCCGGGGTCAAGGCCGGGGATACCGTGGCCATGCTCGACTGGGACAGCCACCGGTACCTGGAATGTTTCTTTGCCGTGCCAATGATCGGCGCGGTATTGCACACGGTGAACATTCGCCTGTCGCCGGAACAGGTGCGCTACACCATGAATCACGCCGAGGACGATCTGGTGCTGGTGCATGATGATTTCCTGCCCATGATCGAGCAGATCCATGCTGGCCTGAACACCGTCAAGGGCTACATCCGGCTCTCTGACGACGTCGCGACCAGCACCGGACTGCCCGTGTTGGGGCAGTATGAAAGCCTGCTGTCCCAGGCGGCTGGCCATTACGACTTTCCCGACTTCGATGAAAACTCTGTGGCGACCCTGTTCTACACCACGGGCACCACGGGCGACCCGAAAGGCGTGTACTTCACCCATCGCCAACTGGTCCTGCACACCCTGAATGCCGTGGGTACTTTGGGTGCCTACCAAAGCTTTGCGCTGTTACGTTCCGACGACGTTTACATGCCGATCACGCCGATGTTCCACGTGCATGCCTGGGGCGTGCCCTATGTCGCGACCCTGATGGGCATCAAACAGGTGTACCCCGGGCGATACGAGCCCAATAGCCTGGTTCGGCTTTTTCGAGAAGAGAAGGTCACCTTTTCTCATTGTGTGCCCACGATTCTGCAAATGATCCTGGGCTGCGACGAAGCGGCGCAGACCTCTTTCGATGGCTGGAAAATGCTCTTGGGAGGCAGTGCGCTGACCTTGGCAATCGCCAGCCAGGCGAGCGCCAAAGGTATTCAGGTGCACAGCGGGTACGGCATGTCCGAGACCTGCCCGATGCTGTGTTCGACTTATCTGCGTGGGCAGGAGCTTGAACAGTGCACGCAAGCGCAGTTAGCCACTCGTATCAAGACCGGCATGCCCATATCGATGGTCGATTTGAAAATTATCGATGCCAGAGGCAATAGCATTCCTCACGATGGTGAGTCCCTGGGCGAGATCGTTGTGCGTGCCCCCTGGCTGACGCAAGGCTATTTGAAGGCGCCTGAAAAAGGCGCCGAGCTGTGGCAGGGCGGTTGGCTGCATACCGGCGACCTGGCCTCTATCGACCCTCTGGGCGGGGTGGAAATCAAGGACCGGATCAAGGATGTGATCAAGACGGGCGGGGAGTGGATCAGCTCGCTGGAGCTGGAGAACCTGATCAGCGAGCACGTGTCGGTCACGTCCGTCGCGGTGGTCGGCATTGCCGATGAGCAATGGGGCGAACGGCCCATGGCCCTGGTGGTGTGCGAGCCTGGACAGTACATCGATAAAAAGATGCTCGAAGACCACCTGCAACAGTTTGTGGCGCGTGGCCGGATCAACAAATGGGCAATCCCCAAGCAGTTCAAGTTCGTCGCCGAGATCCCCAAGACCAGCGTCGGAAAAATCAACAAGAAGCTGATTCGGCAAAGCGAGTCGAGTTGAGGCAATAGACCCATTGCGTGGCGTTCACTTCTTTATCCGACGAGAAAACCTCCATGAATACTCTCATCCATTATCACTGCGAAGGTCCTCTGGTCCTGATCGGCCTCGCCCGTGCCCCTGTCAACGCCCTCGGCCAGGCGCTGCGCGAAGAACTGCTGGAGGCCTGTGAACGCGCCGCGGCGGACGCCAGCGTGAAAGCGATTGTCCTCCACGGTGAGGGCCTGGTGTTTAGTGCTGGCGCGGACATTTCCGAGTTCGGTAGCGCAGCTTCGTTCGCCACACCGGACCTGTCGAGCCTGCTGGCCCGGCTCACCGAACTGGACAAACCGCTGATCGCCGCCATCGGTGGTCTGGCGTTGGGTGGTGGGCTGGAGCTCGCCCTGGCCTGCGGCTACCGCGTGGCTGAAGCCGGCGCGCGCCTGGGCCTGCCGGAAATCAAGCTGGGCCTGCTGCCCGGCGCCGGTGGCACTCAGCGCTTGCCGCGCCTGATCGGTGCCGCCGCGGCGCTGGAGATTATTGCTTCGGGTCAGCCGATCAGTGCGGCGCGGGCACTGGCGTTGGGGCTGCTCGACCGTGTGGCGCAAGACGCGCACAGCCTGCTGGATACAGCCAGGTGCATGGCCGAAGAGCTGATTGCCCGGCAGGCGCCGGCTCGTCCGGCCTGGCCGCAAGCGAACCCGGGAGCAGCCCTGCCGGCGAATTATTTCGCCGACTATCGTGCTGCCAACCAGGCTCGCTGGAAAGGCCAGAACGCGCCGCAGCGGGTGGTAACGGCGATCGAAGCCGCGTGCAGCTTGCCATTGGCCGAAGGCCTGGCCAGGGAGCGCGAGCTGTTCCAGGAGGCCGAGGCATCCAGCGAGTCCCGGGCCTTGCGCCATGTATTCTTTGCCGAGCGTGAAGTCGGCAGGCTGCCGGGGCTGGACGCGGGCACGCCGATTCGTCCGATTACCCGGGTCGCGGTGATAGGTGCCGGCACCATGGGCGGCGGGATTGCCATGAACTTTGCCAATGCGGGCATGGCGGTGACGCTGCTGGAACTGAAGGCCGATGCCCTGGCCCGAGGCCTGGAGCTGATCGGCAAAAACTACGAAACCAGTGTCCAGCGCGGCAAGCTCACGGCCGAACAGATGGACGAGCGCCTGGCGCTGATCCACGGCACCCTGGACTACGCCGATATCGCCGACGCTGACCTGGTGATCGAAGCCGTGTTCGAGAACCTGTCGATCAAGCAGCAGGTGTTTCGTACCCTGGACGAGGTGTGCAAGGCCGGAGCGATTCTCGCGAGCAATACCTCGACCCTCGATGTCGACGCCATTGCTGCTGTCACTCGCAGGCCACAGGACGTCGTCGGCCTGCACTTCTTCAGCCCGGCCAACGTCATGCGCCTGCTCGAAGTAGTCCGCGGCACGGCCACGGCCCCCGATGTCCTGGCCACTACGCTGAAAATCGCCAAGCGCATCGGCAAGATCCCGGTGGTTTCCGGGGTGTGCTTCGGCTTCATCGGCAACCGCATGCTTGAACCCTATTCCCGCGAGGCTCACCGCCTGCTGCTGGAAGGGGCTACACCCGCGCAGATCGACCGGGTGCTCACTGGCCTTGGTCTGGCCATGGGGGTGTTGGCCATGCACGACCTGGCGGGCATTGATGTCAGCTTCCTGGTGCGCGAGTCGCGCCGCGATGTCATTGCCCACGATCTCGGCTACTGCAAGCTCGCCGACGCGCTCTACGCCCTCGGCCGTTTTGGTCAGAAGACCAGCCGCGGCTATTACCTCTATGAAGGCCGCGAGCGCAAGGATGACCCGCAAGTGGTCGCACTGGCCGAACGGATCGCTGGCGAATCGGGTATCCAGCGCCGCGCCATCAGTGATCAGGAAATCCACGACCGCTGCCTGTTGATGCTGGTCAACGAAGGCATCCAGTTGCTCGACGAAGGCATCGCCCAGCGCAGCAGCGACATCGACCTGGTCTGGATCAACGGCTACGGCTTCCCGGCCTGGCGCGGCGGCCCGCTGCACTACGCCGAAGGGCTGGGACTGGCACAGGTGCTGGGGCGTATCAGCCATTACCGCGAGTCACTCGGCGCCTACGGCGCGATGTGGTTCCAACCGGCAGCGCTGCTGGGGCGCCTGGTGGCCTGCGGCAAGACCCGCATCGAACGCATCTGACCATCCGGCGGCTTCTCCAGGGCGGCCGCCCACCTATTTCGCAAGGACCTCTACCATGAAAGAAGCTGTCATTCTCTCCACGGCCCGTACCCCTATCGCCAAGGCATTCCGTGGCGCGTTCAACACCATCAAGTCGCCCACCATGGCCGCTCATGCGATCCGTGCGGCGGTCGAACGCGCCGGCATCGAAGCCGGTGAAATCGAAGACCTGGTGATGGGCACCGCACTGACCAGCGGCACGGCGGGCTTGAACCTCGCGCGCATGGCCGCCCTGGCCTCGGGTTTGCCGTTGTCGGTCAGCGGGCAGACCCTGGATCGTCAGTGCGCCTCGGGCCTGATGGCCATCGCCACGGCCGCCAAGCAGATCATGGTCGACGGCATGCCGGCCGCGATCGGTGCCGGCCAGGAAAACATCAGCGCCGTGCAGAATCGCCACATGGAATGGGCGTACGCCGAGCACGATCCGCAGGTGGAGCGCAATGCCATCCACGCCTACATGCCGATGCTGCAAACCGCCGAACGGGTCGCCCGGCGCTACGGTATCAGTCGCGAGGCGCAGGACGCCTACGCCCTGCAATCACAACTTCGTACCGCAGCGGCACAGCGGGCCGGATTGTTCGACAGTGAAATCGTCCCGGTCACCAGCATTCGGCAGGTGATCGACAAAGTCACTGGCGAGACGCGCCTGGAAGAAGTCACTCTGCGTTTTGATGAAGGCAACCGTCCGCAGACCCGCCTGGAAGATCTGGTCAACCTCAAGCCGGTAATCGACGGAGGCTGCATCACCGCCGGCAACGCCAGCCAATTGTCCGACGGTGCCAGCGCCTGCGTGCTGATGGATGCGCGACTCGCCGAGCAACGCAACCTCAAGCCGTTGGGCTTGTACCGTGGTATCGCCGTTGCCGGCCTGGCCCCGGAAGAAATGGGCATCGGTCCGGTGCTGGCGGTCCCCAGGCTGCTCAAGCAACACGGCCTGAAGGTTGACGATATCGGCCTGTGGGAGCTCAACGAGGCGTTCGCCTGTCAGGTGCTCTATTGCCGCGACACCCTGGGCATCGACGACGCCCGCCTGAACGTCAATGGCGGTTCCATCGCCATCGGCCACCCTTACGGAATGAGTGGCGCGCGGATGGTCGGGCATGCCCTGCTGGAAGGTCGGCGGCGCGGCGTGAAGTATGTGGTAGTGACCATGTGCGTCGGCGGCGGGATGGGCGCGGCCGGACTCTTCGAGGTGTTCCAGTGAACGAAGCCTGGGTAGCCTTTATCAATAGACTTTTGCATCACGGCAGCGGTTGTGCGCCGGGCTCACGCCCTTGCGCAATCGCTGCTGGCGAGTCACTTTGAAAAACGTAATGCCGCCCAGTGCAAAGTAATCAAACGTTCTTGGCCCTTTCGTTCGGTGTCTCGCTGGCGCTCGGCATGCGCTCGAAGGGGTAAAAAGATCAAAATCAAAAGCGCGCGAGGCGGTCTTATAGCCGATCTGACGTCTAGTTCGAGCCTGTCATCGGCGGTGAACCGTGAACACCAATCCCATGCCCGGCACAGTTGCCTGTGGGAGCGAGCCTGCTCGCGATGGCGGCCTGACAGCCGACGTGGTTTATTTCAGGTGTACATATCCATTCCTGCGGTAACGGCTTCTATTGGTTTCGCTCTTACAGCGAGTCACTTTGAAAAGCCCAAAGTAACCAAAGGCTCTTGCCCCTGACGTTTGGTGCCTCGCCTAGGCTCGGCATACCCTCGCTCCGGTCCTGCTCCGTGGGCCCGCCGCCATCGGCCATCCATGGCCGGGGGCGGCTAACCCGGCATCCATGCCGGGTTGCCCACTGCGCAGAACCTGCGCTCGGCCTCTCGATGGGGCGTGTACCGCAAAAGCTGAAGCCGAGGCGGCCTCCGGGCCGACCTGAGCCTCAAGCGGGCGCGCTTCGCTTATTTGAGCATGCACAGACTCTGAACTGACGCAGATCCCTGTGGGAGCGGCGGTGCATGACATGGGTGTTCACCGCCGATGACGGGGTCGAACTAGACGTCAGGTTGGCTCTCAGGTCGCCAATCGCGATAAGACGGACAGTGAGATAGTCGTGGATGCGGGGCACTTGTGCAGCAAGTTATAGGTCGGCAAGAAGGCGCTGCGGTGATGAGCACCGCAGCGTGGGACTTCATTACAGTGCTATGTCACGCATGCTGTTCATGTCGATCACGAAGCGGTACTTCACGTCGTTGTTTTGCAGGCGGTCAAAGGCCGTGTTGATGTCCTTGATGTCAATCATTTCGCAGCTGGGCAGGACCTGATGTTCGGCGCAGAAATCCAGCAGTTCCTGGATCGCCTGGATCCCACCGATGAGCGAGCCGGCGATGGTGCGGTTGTTGCGAATCAGTAAGCCACCATGGATGGGTTCCAGTGGTTCGATGGCACCGACCAGCACCAGTACGCCTTCGCGACCCAACAGCATCAGGTAGGGGTTGACGTTGTGGCGGCTGGGAATGGTGTCGATGATGAATTCGAACGCATTGGCCGCCGCCGTCATTGCCGGCGAATCGTTGGACAGCAGCACATGATTGGCACCCAGGGCGCGGGCATCATCGGCCTTGCCCGGTGAAGTGGTGATCACGGTCACCTCGGCACCGAGCGCCACGGCCAGCTTCACCGCCATATGCCCGAGCCCGCCGAGGCCAACCACCGCGACTTTCGAACCCTTGCCTACGCCGTAGCGGCGCATCGGGTTCCACACGGTAATGCCGGCGCACAGCAGCGGTGCGGCGAAACGCGGATCGAGGCTTTCGGGCATACGCAGAACGAATTGCTCACGGACGACGATATGCTCGGAGTAACCACCATAGGTGATCTCGCCGGTGTGACGATCCTTGCCATTGTAGGTGGGCGTCGGACCATGGGCACACAGTTGTTCCTGATGCTCCTCGCAAGGTGCGCATTGCAGGCAGCTGTCGACCTGACAACCGACGGCGACCCGGTCACCGACCTTGAAACGGCTGACGTGACTGCCGACGGCAGTGACATGCCCGACGATCTCGTGGCCGGGCACGATGGGATAGACCGTGTTGTTCCAATCGTTATTTACCTGATGGGCATCGGAATGGCAGACACCGCAATAGGCGATATCGATGGCGACGTCATCGTCGCGCAAGGCCCGGCGCTCGAAACGAAACGGCGCGAGGGCGGAATGGGCCTCATGGGCGGCAAATCCCAGGCAAGTGGTCATGGGTAAGTCCTGTAGGAATCAAGGCGTACCCCCGGCAATGGCCGGGGGTAAAGGAGGGGTTAGATCGACGGGCGCAACCAGGGCGCCGGGGTCATTTCCGGCGAGGCGATCTGGTTGACGATCCACTTGCCCATGCGCCGCAGCGGCTCGATGGAATCTTGCGGACCCGCCCATTTCAGCCCCGCTGCGTAGCCCAGCGAAACGATTCGCTGAGCGCCATACAGCGGCAGAATGTCCTTGAGATCTTCCTTGATGCTTTCCGGATAGACGCCGACGGTCTGGGTGTAGGCATCCACGGCATCCATCATCTCGTGCAGGTCATCGACCGGCACCAGGTTGGCGGTGCGGTCGTCGAGCCGGGTGGCAAAGGACACCGACTCCGGTATCTGCGAGCAGATGACCGCGCCTTCACCGTCCTGGCCGCCAATCACCTGGTACCACTCATCATCCAGGCGCAGCGCGTCGACTTCGGCCTTGAGGCCCTGGTCGTAGCGTTTGGGCACAGTGCTGAGGGTGTTGGGCAGGGTCTGCATGGCGTCGTAGACATACCGGCCGAAGGTGTTCAGATTCGCCAGGCCGGCCTCGTCGGTGCCGCTCTGCACATAGACCACCCTGGCGCACACGCACGCCTTCTGGTTCAGTGCACCGATGTCGCTGGCCAGGCGCAGGGCGGCCTCGCGCATGGTCTCTTCAGTGTCGAAAGCGCCCTTGCCGATGATGCTGGCGCTGCGTTTCGGGTCGAGGGAGATCAGCTCCAGACCCGGCTGGATGTAGCGAGTGACATGCTTCATCGAATTGAAGCCGCCCCAGGCGACGATCTTCTCCAGGTTCTGTGGTTGATACAGGCGTTCTTCGAAAGCCTGGTCGCCACCTTTCCAGTAGGCGACGCTGAGGTGTTTGGTCAGCGGATGGTCCGGCGCCATCTCGACCATGGTGCGGGCGATGGCCAGGGCCGTGAACGGGTCGTTGGACGGCGCCTTGATGATCGCGTCGCTGCGCAGCACCATGTTGCGCAGGATGGTCAGCAGGGACAGCCCGGTCGCGTTGCCGGCGACGATATGCAGCGTGCGGGCGCCGAAGCAGCGCACATCCAGTTCGGTGCCGTCGATCAAGCGTTGCTTGACCCAGCCTTCCAGGTACTTGACGCCCACCGAGTTCTCCACCTGTTCGGTGACGGACTCACGGGTGAGCATATGCCGCAGCCCCATGTAGCTGCCCTTGACCATGCTCGGGGTGACGGGCGCCGTCAGGTACGACAGCTCGCAGGCTTCCTGCAGGTAGGGGTTTTTGTCGAACTCAAGACGTTCACCGAGGGCTTCGGCGTAGTCGAGGATATCCTTGAAACTGAGGGTGTACAGGTCGGCCAGCCGGGCCGGATTACCCAGCGGCAACTGGTCGATGTACTTGTGCGCATCCGGGGTCTGGAACACCAGGTCGCCGCCACGGCCGCCTACGTCGATCAGGTTGTCGGTGATGACTTTGCCGCGGATGATCATTGGCGCAATCGGTTTGCTCATGGGGTTAACCCTCTAATGTGTTCAGGAAATCCATCGCCTGGCGATGGGAGTCTTCTGTTGCTGCGCAGGTAATCTTGTCGTCGCCGCCATTGAGTTCGCTGTAGCGCTGGATCGGCCCGACGACGTAGCAACTCGGCCGGCCGCACGCGCAGGGTTTGTCCCATTCGACGGTGATTTCATCGCCGGTGATAAAGCCGCCCCAACGGATCTCGGCGCCGAGGTCGAAGAAGGCTGCACGACCGGTCACGCGACCTGTGCGGGGCAGCGGCTTGCTGGTCTCCGGATCGAGCAGGTAAGGGATGACCGTGGGGGCGAAGTGGAAATGCCCCGCTTCGCAGCGCGCATGAGCGCCGCCGACGATTTCGGACATCGCATAGGATTCGTTGAGAGTCTTGGCACCGGTGAAGCGCAGCACGTCTTCGCGCCAGCCCTCGGGTTGGACGACACCCTTGCCGCCACCGGCGGTGTGCACGAACGAGTCAGGGTGGAAGACACCTTCCAGGCCTCGCTCCAGACCCGCTTTGGCCATGCTGTGCAACAGGTTCCAGGTCGCGCCGATGTACACGCGCTGGCCCTTGAGCTTGGTGGACATATGATCGAAGAAGGTCGCCAGGTGCTGTGGCATCTCGGCCTGCAACTTGTCGAAAGCCTTCTTCTTTTCCAGCAGTTCCGGGCTGATCACCAGGCGATCGAGGGTGCCTTTGGACTGTGCCGCACGCAGCTTGGCGCCCAGGTGGAGCACGTCGGTGCTGAGGGTAGTCGGGTAAGCCGCATGGAAATGCGATTCGTCCGGCAGCAGCGCTGGAATCATGGCGGCGTGGACACGCACATGACTCAGGTAGCCCTTGCGGTAGTAAGGGTAAATCGTGTGCAGGTTGGGCTCCGGGGTGTCCGGCCCCTCCATGTTCCACACCATCATCTTGCGCAGCTGAGCGAATTTTTCCCACTCATGTACGCCTTGGGGCAGGAACGACAAGGTGCCGGACGTGCCCGAGGTGTGACTGATGCGCAGTTGCGGCACGCCTTCGTCCATGGTCTCGAACCAGTCATCCAGGCCCTGGCAATCGCTGACATTGACCGCGGCGATGGCCTCGGCTACCTCTGGCGTCACCAGTTTGCCCAGCCACTTGTTGATCTGGCCGAAGCTGCGCTTCTCCAGCAACGATGGCGGGTAGGACTTGTAGACGGTGTGTTCGAACAGCAGCGGTACCACGTCGTCGAGTTGCTCGATCTTGTCCACGCCTTGGGCGTCGGCAAGCTTCTTGAGTACCGGTATGCGCTCGCGAAGTTCTGCGAAGCGTTGCTTCAGGGCATTGAGCTGTAGCGCGTCGATTTCGGCGCGGGGCAAATGGTTCCAGGCTTGCTGGGAATAGTTGACCAATTCTGCCGGGTTGTTCAGCAGCTGCTGGGTTTTTTGTTCTATCGACAGTTGTGCAGTGGGCATTTTCTGGCTCGCTACTCGACTAGTGGGAACCGGCCAGGCCGGGGGAGGTGTGGCTCAAGTATGGGGATGCCGAGGTGAATTTTGTTCCGGATTCCGATACTCGAATGTATGACTCAAGTAGCTGAAAAATAAGTAAAAAAACTGAAGTTTCGAGGTGCTTCCGGAGGTCTTTCCGGATTCGGGGCGGGTGACCGGATTTCAGGCGGGATCAGGTGGTTGGCTGGCATACACTCGGTCTCGCTCACTCATATCAATGGGGGAGCGAGCTGCCACTCAGACCACTATTTGTGAGGGGCTTGCGGTTGGCGCATGTGCTTTGCAATCGCCAGAAAAACTCAGCGCAAAACACCTATTCGTGAGGCTTCCATGTTGAAAATGGTATTTCAAACCACTCCATCAATGATCATCGAGCGCGGTGCTTCGACCCGGCTCGCCGCTCATGTTCGCGCCATGGGCTGCAAATCGGTTTTATTGGTGACCGATGCGGGGGTTATTGCGGCCCGGCTACTGGATGCGGTGCTCGCCGGCTTCGAGGGCCAGGAGATAGCCGTCACCGTGTTTTCCCAGGTACAGGCCGACCCGCCGGAGTCGGTGATTCTGGCGGCGGTGGGTGCCGCCAAAGCCTGTGGCGCCGAGTGCGTGGTGGGCTTGGGTGGCGGCAGTTCGCTGGATGCCGCCAAGCTGGCCGCGCTGCTGGCGCGCAGTGGCGAGTCCTTGAGCGAGGTCTATGGCATCAACCAGGCCAAAGGCCCGCGTCTGCCGCTGATTTTGGTACCCACCACGGCAGGGACCGGTTCGGAAGTGACTTCGGTCTCGGTCGTGACCACCGGTGCGGGTGAGAAGAACGTGGTTTATTCGCCAATGCTGCTGCCCGACCTGGCTGTACTGGACGCGGAGCTGACCCTTGGCCTGCCGCCCCACGTCACCGCCGCGACCGGTATCGATGCCATGGTCCATGCCATAGAGGCCTATACCACTAAAAACCTGAAGAACCCGATTTCCGATTGCCTGGCACGAGAGGCGTTGCGTCTGTTGTCCGGCAGCCTGTTCCAGGCCTGCGTGGACGGTAGCAACCTGCAAGCGCGGGAGAACATGTTGCTCGGTGCTTGCCTCGCGGGCATGGCGTTCGCCAACGCCCCGGTGGCGGCGGTGCATGCCCTGGCTTATCCCCTCGGCGCACGTTTCCATATACCACACGGTCTTTCCAATGCCCTGGTGCTGGGGCCGGTGATGCGCTTCAATCTTGAGACGGTGGCGCCGCTGTATGCGCAACTGGCCGACATCGTCCTGCCTGGAATCCTGGGTACCGATATTGAAAAAGCCTCTACCCTGGCCAACTACCTCGGCACCCTGGCCGGTGAGCTGGGCCTGTCGACCCGCTTGCGTGACCTGGGCATCGTCGAGTCCGACATCGAGGCGCTGGCTCTCGATGCGATGAAGCAGCAGCGCCTGCTCGGCAACAATCCCCGGGAGCTCTGCCTGGCCGATGTGCGCTCGATCTACAGGGCGATTCTATGAGCAACAGGCTCAAGCGGCCGTGCCGGGACGAGTTTCGCCATTTCACCCAAGTGCCGACACGCTTTGGTGACAATGACGCCTTTGGGCATGTGAACAACGTGGTCTATTACTCTTACTGTGAGTCGGCGATCACGGCGTTCCTGGTCGAACAGGGCACCCTGGACATTGCCAACAGCCCGGTGATCGGGTTGATCGTCAATTCGGGTTGCACCTATTTTTCGTCCATCGGCTTCCCCGACCAGATCACTGTCGCCATGAAAATATCCCGCCTGGGTAACAGCAGCGCACGCTACGAGCTGGCACTGTTTCGCAACGATGAGCACGTAGCGGCCGCAGCGGCCCATATCGTCTATGTGTACGTCGACCGCGCCAGCAACACCTCGGTGCCCATGCCGCAAACGGTGCGTTCTGCACTCGCCAGACTCGCTGACTAAGCGAGCCGCCTCGGTCATACTCCAGTTTGCTGCCTGTCGGTTCTGCCGCAGTGGCAATGAGCAGCACTCTGGAGAGGACACTATGATCAAACCAACCCCTGACAAACCCGGTGTGCAGGTCGAGATACCTGCCCAGCCGCGCAAGGAACCGCGCCAGGCACGCTCGATTGCGCTGGTTACGGCTGTGAAACAGGCCGGTCGGCAAATTCTCGAAAGCGAGGGGCGGGAAGCCTTGAATGCCATGCGCCTGGCCGAAGACTCAGGGGTGGCGATCAGTTCGATCTACGAGTACTTCCCGACGATGGAGGCGTTGATCGCTGCGGTGTTTGATGATTACCGGACTGAAGCCCGCATCGAACTGTTCGCCGACATTATGGCGCTGCCGCCTGGCACCAGCCTGCTGGACGGGATTTTGCTGGCCTTGCGGGCGGTATTGGCCGCCCATCACAAGAAAACCTTGTTCGATCCGGCGTTCAGTGTGCGTTCCACTCATTACGACGAACTGGTGCGACTGGATGTGGTCAAGGCCAAGCAACTCTGGACCGCCACGGCGAGTTCAGCCTTGATGAAGCGCTTCGCCAGCGACATCCGGGTGAAGGATCGGGAAAAGGCCGAGTTTCTGGTTTACCAGACATGGACGGTGCTTCCACGGGCCATGCTGTTGGAAAGACCGGGCTACCTCACTGATGAGGACACGCCCAGGATGATGGCGCGCATGCTGCACGCACTGTTGACTGACCCGAACGCTTGAACCGCGGAAAGAACGACGCCCCGCAAGCGGGGCGTCAGGTGTCAAGCCGTGCAGGCGGCGTGGATGCTCAGATGCCGATGCACAGGTACTTGATTTCCAGATAGTCCTCGATGCCGTATTTGGATCCTTCGCGGCCCAGGCCTGAGGCCTTGATGCCACCGAACGGCGCCACTTCGTTGGAGATGATCCCGGTGTTGACGCCGACGATGCCGTACTCCAGCGCTTCGCCGACCCGGAACACTCGGCTCAGGTCGCGGGCATAGAAGTAGGAGGCCAGGCCGAATTCGGTATCGTTGGCCATGGCGATCACATCAGCTTCATCCTTGAAGCGAAACAGCGGTGCCAACGGGCCGAAGGTTTCTTCCTTGGCGACGGCGGCGTTGCGCGGTACATCGACCAGCACCGTTGGCTCGAAGAAGGTCCCGCCCAGGGCGTGTGGCTTGCCGCCGGCGACCACGCGAGCCCCTTTGCTGACGGCATCGTCAATGTGTTCCTGGACCTTGGCCATGGCTTTGGCGTCAATCAGGGGACCGGTGGTGATACCGTGCTCCAGGCCATTGCCGATGGTCAACCTGGCTACGGCGGCGGTGAGTTTTTCGACGAAGGCATCGTAGACACCGTCCTGGATATACAGGCGATTGGCACAGACGCAGGTCTGGCCGTTGTTGCGATACTTGGAGATGAGCGCGCCGTCGACGGCGGCGTCCAGGTCGGCGTCATCGAACACGATGAAGGGGGCATTGCCGCCCAGTTCCAGCGAAACCTTCTTGATGTCCCTGGCGCACTCGACCATCAGTTGGCGGCCGATTTCGGTGGAGCCGGTGAAGCTCAGCTTGCGCACGATCGGGTTACCGGTCAGTTCGGCGCCGACTTCGCCGGCACTGCCGGTGACCACGCTGAATACGCCTTTCGGAATGCCGGCGCGCTCGGCCAGCTCCGCCAGGGCCAGGGCCGAGTAGGGCGTTTGCGAGGCCGGCTTGAGGACCATGGTGCAGCCTGCGGCCAGGGCCGGACCGGCCTTGCGGGTGATCATCGCCGACGGGAAGTTCCACGGAGTGATAGCTGCGGTGACACCGATCGGTTGCTTGAGCACCATCAGGCGCTTGTCGACCTGGTGGCCGGGAATCATGTCGCCATAGACGCGCTTGGCTTCTTCGCCGAACCACTCCAGAAAGGAGGCGGCGTAAGCGATTTCGCCACGGGATTCGGTCAGCGGCTTGCCTTGTTCAAGGGTCATCAAGCGGGCCAGGTCTTCCTGGTTGGCGATCATCAGATCGAACCACTTGCGCAATTTGTTCGCGCGTTCCTTGGCGGTCAGGGCGCGCCAGGCCGGCAGCGCCTTGTCGGCGGCTTCGATGGCCCGACGGGTCTCGGTCGCACCCATCTTCGGCACGCTGCCGATGATTTCACCGGTGGCCGGGTTGTTGACCTTGAGGGTCTGGCCGTTGTCGGCATCTACCCATACACCGTCGATATAGGCTTGTTGGCGGAACAATTGGGGATCATTGAGTTGCACGCGAAATTCCTTCTTATCGAGTTGCGACGGCAGCCGCCAGAGGAGCTGGCCGAGCGGAGTTGACGGATTTGACGAAACTGACGCCGGAGCTTGTGAGCTGCTCGCGGACCTTGTCGACGATGTGTGCACCGATCGGGATGGCCGAGGTGGCGGCAGGCGATGGGGCATTGCAGACGTTGACACTGCGGGCGGTGTTGACGAACACGAAGTCTTCGATCAGCTTGCCGTCCAGCGACACGGCCTGGGCGCGTACACCGGCCGGGTAGGCGGTGAGGTCGTTCTTGTTGATGCTCGGGCAGTACTTCTGCACTTCCTTCAGGTAGCCGCCCTTGAACAATGAGTTTTTCATTTCGATCAGGCCAGGGCGCAGATTCTTCATCAGTACCTTGAGTATGCCCGGGGTGGTCAGGGTTTCGAACATGTCCGACAGCGAGAAATCAGTCTTGCGATAGCCTTCGCGCTTCATTGCCAACACAGCATTGGGGCCGACGGTGACGGTGCCGTCGATCATGCGGGTCAGATGCACACCGAGAAATGGCATGGCCGGATCGGGGATCGGGTAGATCAGGTGGTTGACGATCTGGTTGTGTTGCTTGGGCAGCAGGTAGTACTCGCCACGGAACGGGCAGATGATGAAGTTGGGCTTGATCCCGAGCATGCGCACCACGCGGTCGGCCATCAGACCCGAGCAGGTGATCAGGAAGCGCCCGTGGTGCTCCAGGGTGTCGGTGCGGACCACCACTTCATCGGGACGCTCGTCGATGGCGACCACTTCGCTGTCGTAGCGGATCTCGCCACCGGCGGCTTCGAATTCACGGGCCATGGCTGCGGTGACCTGGGCGTAGTTCACGATGCCGCTTGAAGGCACGAAAATTCCGCCCAGGCCGACGATGTTCGGCTCGCGCTCGCGCAGCTCGGCGGCCGTCAGCCAGTCACGCCGGATGCCATTCGCTGCAGTGCGTTCCCACAACGCGCGCATGCGCTCCATTTCCAGCTCGTTGGTGGCCACCAGCAGCTTGCCGCACTCGTCAAACGGGATGCTGTGCTTGTTGCAGAAAGCCTTGGTGGCTTTGTTGCCTTCCAGGCAGAAACGCGCTTTCAGGCTGCCCGGGGTGTAGTAGACGCCGGCATGGATCACGCCACTGTTGTGGCCGGTCTGGTGCCTGGCCGGGCCGGACTCTTTCTCCAGCAGGAGGATTTTTGCTTCCGGGTAAACCTGAGTCAGTTGCATGGCCGTGGACATGCCCACAATGCCGCCACCGATGAGGATGAAGTCGTACACAGCCATTGGTTTGCACCCACCTGAATTACGTATTTGTTGGAGGCACGACGAGGGCCTTGCGAGGTGGCCCTGGTCGGTTCAGCGCTTGGCAAATTTCATTGGCCGCGCTGGTACAAGGTTTTCTGGTAGCTGATGTAGCCACGCTGACGCATCAGTTCACGACGCAAGCCCTGGTGAGCGGTAAAGCGGTCACGGCCGTGCAGCCAGAACATGTTGTTGACCAGCACGAAACTGCCGACCGGCACCGGTACCGACAATTTCTGCGAGCTGCCTTCCAGGGACTCACTCAGGGCGTTCAACCAGATGCCTTCCTCATAGTCCTTGGGCTGCACGAACTGGTCGATGTAGCGCATGGTCGGGCGACCTTCGGCATCGTTGTCAAACACCGCGTGGAACACATCTTCACGTACGTTCTTGCTCGGTGGTGCGGTGAAGCGCATTTCACGACGGGCCAGTGGGTGAGTGTAGTAGTGGTGCAGATCTGCCCAGTCATCCAGGTGCAGCAGCAGGGAGTTGCCGCCTTCCATGTTCTGCTCGTCGATCTTCATCATCATCACGTAGTCGGTGCGCTCCTGGACGAAGGTGCCGTCGTTGTGCAATTCCATGACCCGGTGTGGCTGGCGCAGGTAGCTGTCGGAGTTGTCGGTATTAGCCACTACAAAGCGCGCGTAGAACTGGCCGCTCATGGCATCGAAGTTGGAGCGACCGATCAGGTGCGCGACGGCCGAGGAGAACTTGACCATGTCATCGGCCTGGGTCACGTCGCACAAGCCTTCAGGGGTAATCAGCATGCCACCGGTGGCGCGGTCCAGAATGGTATTGACCAGCACCGGGCGCAGAGTGCCCTCGCACAGCTCGTCGAGGATCTGGGCGACGCGGAAACGCAAGAACGACTTGTACTCCAGAGCCTGGACCGGCCACTCGCTCACCGCCTTGACGAAAGCGTCGACGATCTCCTTGGAAAATTTCAATTCCAGCAGACGCGCAGACTGCTCAGAGGGGGTGAGGGTGAAGCCTTTGCACTCCGAAGGGAGCGGCATCACAAGGTCCTGAATTTTCGTAAAGGCGTTCATGGCGACTCCTGGCAGAAGGTAATGGTCAGCGCCGTCCAGCACTCGTGTGGATCGGGTAAGTGAAAAATATCGCCACTAATAAAAAATATCTACATTTTATTTATAAATCGACAAAATAAGATTTCGTCGAATGTTTTTCGTCTGATAGATGTTTGGGTATGATTGAGGTTTGGCAAGTTTTGGAGCAGCCCCTTGGATAGCCTCACCCCCAGGCACAACTCTGCATTCAGTGGGTATGAGCGGCTCAAGCTGGACATCATCCGTGGCGTCTTCAAGCCCGGTGAAAAACTCCTCATGAGTGGGCTCAAGGAGCGTTATGACCTGGGTGTCGGCCCGCTGCGTGAAGCACTTTCGCAACTGGTGGCAGAGCACTTGGTGGTAGTCATCAGTCAAAAAGGCTACCGCGTAGCTCCCATGTCGCTGCAGGAGATGCAGGACATCTATGACGCACGTGCCAATCTTGAAGCGATGATTGTGGGCCTGGCCATCGAGCGGGGTGATGATGCGTGGGAAGCTCAGATCGTGGCCCAGTCTCATACCTTGTCGAAGGTCATGGACGTGACAACCCGCGAGAAGGTGCTCGACGTTTGGGATGAGCGGCACAAGGCCTTCCACAGCGCCATCGCGGCGGGTTGTGGTTCCAAGCAATTACTTCAGGCGCGTACTTACCTGTTCGACCAGGCCGAGCGCTATCGTCACTTGTGGTTGACGCAAACGGTATTCTCCGAAGAGGCCCTGGCGCTAAAACGCAAGGAACATGCCGCGCTGGTCGAAGCCATTCTTGCCCGCGATACCGTTCGGGCGACAACCATGATGCGCACCCACCTGATGACGCCAGTACCCATCATTGTCGAGGTGATGCAGCGCGACGAGTGGGCGAAGCGTTCCTGACAATGGGCAAACCCGCAAAATCGGTCGAAGCCAGGCGCAGCCTGCACGTTGTGAAAGGAGCGCTCCGAATGTGCAGATCGAATAACGCCCCATGCTGTGGCGCATAGCCGGGTATCGGTGCCGACGCTTTCAGCGACTTCGAGACGATAGTCAGGGCAGAGGTTGAAGGCTGGTTTTGATGCTAGTGACCACACGGTTACGGCCTTCGTGTTTAGCGTGATACAGGCGTTGATCGGCTGTACGCAGAATTGCCCCGATGGTGTCGCCGTCGCTGCCGGATTGCGATACGCCGATGCTCACTGTGACCGCGGTTGACCGCTGCAGGCCATGAAAAGAATTATTAGCAACGGTGCCTCGCAGACGCTCAGCGATTACGTGCGCGCCTTCAAGTGAAGTTTGAGGCAGCAGTATCATGAATTCTTCCCCGCCCACTCGGGCTACGCCGTCATACGGCCGGATCGAATCGAGGCATATCTCCACGAAACTCTTCAGGATGTCATCGCCAACCTGATGCCCGAAGCGATCGTTGATGGACTTGAAATTATCCAGATCGAGTGCCAACACGGAGAACGGCGCACCGCCGCGTAGGGTCCGGCCAATTTCGACTTCGACCCGCTCCATGAACCGACGCCGATTATCAGCGCCTGTCAGTGGATCGGTCGCTGCAAGGTGTCCGAGTTCCTGATTGGCGCGCTGGAGTTCCTGCAGGGCGCTCTCGGTATACGCCATCGATTCGGCAAGACGCACCATCAACTCCTCTTGGCTGTAAATTTTCGAGAACGACCGTGTGGTGAGGAACGCTTGCACTACCCCATAGCTCAACATGAAGAATCCACCGGCGAAGATCGCATGAGCGAGCCACCACATATGGTTCCACGGACGTGCAAGGATGAAGGCAAGAGATGACAGCGCGAACGCGGTGACCGAGATGACAAAAATCATCATCAGCGGCGAACGGATACGGCGCAGCAAGAGCATTATCACGGTCAGTGTGGAAAGAACCAGGGCACCACCTTCCATCGAGAGGCGCACCGCGAGATTGCCGGCGATCGGCGAATTCGCGACGTACGCCACTGCCACGTCAACCAGCAGGAACAGTCCTATCCAGATCAACCAAAAGCGGGCCTTCATCCGTTGGTCCGCGGCATCAGGTGGGCGGTGGTACGACAGCATTCCGACTAACAGCAGAATCGACATGACCAGTCGAGAGGCCGGTCCATAAAGCAGGAAGAGCCAGATATTGTGGTGTGCAAGCCCGGTGAACGCACCGTGCAACGCGTAGATTAGTACAAAACCGAGAAAACCAAGCGTCATCCATCGCAGTAGCGGATCTCCCGATGACTGATAGCAGCGCCACGTTACGTAAGTAACAAACGAGCCTGCCAAGGTGGCTGCCGTGATCGCAACTATATGGAACAGGTGATTCTCGAATGTAAGCGATGGGTCCTGAAAGAAGTATAAGTAGCCAATCAGATAGGCCGGAACAAGCGCAAAACCTGCGAGCAGCAAGAAGGCGTAAACCTTGACCATGAGGCGAACGGCTTCAGGTGGCTCGCCAGTGGCGATGAGATTGCTCATGGTTCCCTCCAGGTCTGAATCCATTTAGCCAACACCGGCCCGGTGTTGGAGCCACCTGCATGCCAACGGTCCCTCGCATCATTACGCAAACAAGGGATGGAGCGATCTATAGCATTTCAATATTAGACTCCTTACCAATTTATGCTGCAGAAGCAGGTAAAAATGTTCACGCGAACGCAATTAACTAATAATGAATGTCTCGTTGTTTTCATCGGCCAAGGGCTAGCTGTCCTTCCTCCAAATCAGGTGGACACCATGCCTGGACGAGTCAGCCAGATGACTTTGCCGGATGCATACAGTTAACTGGCCTTCAATGTGTCCACCGGACGGCTGTCTATGACTGACAGATTCCATTTTTAATGCAAAGAATTCTAATAGAAGTGAAAAGTCATCAGTTCGTTCTCATTTCCAATGAACCGTAACGGTTAGGCTGAAGCACAACTGCCTCTTCGTGTAGGCCCGAACACTGGTGGACGTTTCGCTTGATCCATGTGTAACGGCGTTTCCTGGCAGGTTTGATTTTTCTTTTGAGCGAGGCGGTAGGAATTTGTCCAGAGGGTGCCGAACCAGGCTGTTCACCGCCATGGCGCAGTAGTGAATATCTCAGGCAACTGCGCCGTCACCGGCGATACATTGAGTCAGCGCGGAAAAAAAATAATGGTCACCTTCCGACAAGAGAGTGCGACCTCTCTCCTGTCGGTCCCTGCCATACATTTGAGCTTTTCCGCGCTTGGCAAAACTGTGCCCGAATGAGCGCGCCCTGTAATTTACGATGGTGGCGGGATTACTTCTCGACCAGTATTTTCGGGTTGGCACTGCCCCAGACGGTGTAGAGGTCGGCCAGAAGCGCGCCGTTGATCTCTTCGACTTCAGCCTGGCTGACTTCGCTTGCGCCTTGCTTGCCAAACAGCACTACTTCATCACCTGCCTTGACGTCGGGTGCATCCGAGACATCGACCATCACGGTGTTCATCGAAACCTTGCCCACCACCGGCACGCGATGACCATTGATCAATACCACGCCTTTATTGGTGAACACGCGGCGATACCCATCGGAGTAACCGACCGTGATGTTGGCAAGTTTCGAATCACGTGTCAGGGTGAAGGTGCGGTCGTAACCCACTGTGTTTCCAGCGGGATAGTTATTGACCGAGGCCACATGCGACTTGAATTGCATCACGCGCCGATACTCAGTGCGCGAAATGACGGTATCGCCAAACAACGCGCCGCCCGTGCGCACCATGTCCAGGCGCGATTCGGGTACTTCCAGTGTGGCGAAGGAGTTGGCCGCGTGCAGGGTGATTTTCTTGCGATCGAGCTGGGCCACGTCCATCAGCCAGGCCGCTTGTTCATTGAAGGTTGCCAGGCCCTTGCGTACGTCGTCCTTATCCTCCACCGCGAAGTGGGTCATGATTGCGACCACTTCCAGATTCGGTACCTTTGTGATTGCCACGGCGTCTTTCTTGCCCTGTTCGGTGGCCATTTCCACGCCGTTACGGCTCATACCGCTTGAGTTAAGGCCGATGTGAACCTGCAGTTTGCGACCGTGTCTTTGTGCAAGATCGGCCGCCTGGCGGGCGAAATCGAGGTTGCCAACCAGTTCCTCGACGTTGTACTGCAGAGCATTTTCCAGCTCCCCCAGGGAAGCGGTGCGAACACGGATTAACTGGCCTTTAAAGCCGCTTTCGCGAACCACTCGCGCCTCTTCGTTACTGGCGACCGCCACACACGGTACACCGAGCGCGATCACCGAAGGCATCACCAACCCGATACCATGACCATAAGCATCGGCTTTCAGTACCGCACAGAGTTTCGACTTGCCGGCCAACTCGGCTTGCAGGGTACGGATATTGTGCTCTAACGCGGTCTTGTCGATTTCAATCCAGGCATTACTGATTTGCGCAGTCAGGTCGGAGTTGCCGTTAGTGAGCGACAGCGGCGGCGCCGCCTGGGCCTGGCTCTGCAAAAAAAACAGGCCGAGGGACAACGCTAGAACAGTACGGGTAAAGGGCATTTGAAACTCTCCATGTAATCGGTCTTTTTATTATTCCGATACCGATTATTGGAAGGCGATGTAAGTTGCCGTTGTACGCAGCGTTCGAAGATGTAAAAACATGTAAGGAATTTGTTCGCGGCCGTTGTGGGTGCCGGTGTCTGCAATGTGCAAGTCGGGGATCGCTTCGCCTGTAGCTACATTAGTCAGATCAGGCGACCCAGCGCATCACCTTCTCAAGGTGGCCAGTGTGCGCGTCCAGTTGTTCATTGAGAACTACAAAGCCCTGGTTCTCATAGAAATGGATACTACGCGCATTCGCCGAATACACAGTCAGCTGTAGAGTTGACTTGGATGCCRTGGCGTCCGCGAGAAGCCGCGTACCTATACCGTCCCCCTGACGTTCAGGCGATACGAATAGCGCGGCAAGTGTGTCTCCATATACAGAGCAGAATCCTGCTACCGTCCCGTCTGCCTCAAACACTCGGGACATGGCGCCGGGCAGGTATACCTCACGCATAGCATCAAGCTGGCTATGCCAGAATTCGGGGGCTATGAAGTGATGCGCCTGGATTGACGCTCGTAGCCAAATGTCCAATACGGGCTCCAGGTCAACGTTTCGAAAGTCGCGGATCATGAGGCCTCAACGATAGAGTCAGGAAGAAAACATTGTGCCATATGCGTGCTCCGCGCAACGGTCCTCCGTTTGCAGATCTGCCTGGCACTGATTCTGATCAAACAGCAATACATGGCGCTGGAACTGTGACCGCCAACGCCAGCACCGGTTTGCTCTGGGCGTTGACAGTCTGTTTGGGCCGCTGGCATGAGTATCGCCCCGTACGGCCTGCCGATTCCGTTGGCGGTCATGGTTGCACTGATCGTTTTTTTGCTCAGCACGCTACTATCGGCTGATCAAGCCTGGGCCAGGCGTCCTACGCGTAACCAGCCAACGACCACTGCGCCAATCAGTAAAAAGCCCAGGTAGCCAAAGAGTGGATAGACCTGACCCACCAGGCTGACAAACCCGACCAGGCTGCCGGCGAAAGCCAGCACGCCAGCGGCCGCAGAGCCGATGCGGAATTTGCGAGTGCCTGCCGGCAGTAGCCGGGCCGAAAAGGAATACAAGGTACCGACGGCCGTGTTGACGATCATCAGGAAAATGATCACCGCCATCAGCAGGCCGAGGACCGGCGAAACCTCCGTGGCGATGGACAGCATGGGCATTGGCAAATCCGCCACGCTGTCCAGGCGTGACAGCAATCCCAGGCTCATCACCAGCATCAGCAGCCCCAGCAACGCGCCACCGAAGATGCCACCCCAGATGGCCTGCTTCTCGGACTTCGCGGCACCGCCCATGATCGCCAGAAACGGCACCCCGGCCACGATGTTGTAAGACACGTACAACAACGCTCCCAGCAGCCAATGGTTTGCGCCAGCGTCTTGCTGGCTGGCCAGTTGATTGAGTTCACCGAAACTCAAGCCTCGGGTGGCGACGCCATACAGGGCTACCGCTACCGCCGTCAGGATCAGCAGCGGAGTGACGGCGCCGATCATGCCAATGACTTTCTGCACATCCAGGCACACGATGGCGACCACGATCAGGGTCACCGCCACGCTGCCGAACATGGCGGGAATGCCGAACTGTTGTTCCAGCAAGGCGCCGCCGCCGGCCAACATGACCACGGTCACCGCAAACATGAAGAAGGTGATCATCAGGTCGACAAAGGTGCCCAGGTAGCGTCCGCACAGTGCATACACTACGTCCTTATGGGACCTTGCCCGCAGTCGGCTACCCATGCCCGCCAATGCCATCCCGAGAAAAGTGAAGAGCGCGGCGCTGACCACCGCCCCGAGCAGTCCCCATACGCCGAAATCCACGAACATCAGCAGCAGCTCCCGACCAGAAGCGAACCCGGCGCCGACAATCACTCCGACAAATGCTCCGGCTATTTTCAGACTTTCTTTCATGACGATTTCCCTCGAATTGTTTTTGTTATGGCTTATGGGGACGACCACTGTTCATGGCCATCCCGGGGCATCGCACTGGCAAACAGCAGAGGTGGGTCAGCGGGCGCCGACCCAGGCCTGGACTTCGATCTCCACATCGACCCCCAGCGCCAACTGGGCGCCGCCGACGGTGGAGCGCACCGGGAAACCATTCTCGAAGTGGCGCTTGTACACCTCGTTGAAACCGGCGAAATGTTGCATGTCCGTCAGCCACACCGTGGCCTTGACCACCTGGTCAAAACCCACGCCGCATTCGGCCAGGGTCTCGCCGATGCGGGCCATGGCGGCTTCGGTTTGCTCGCGGATATCACCGAGCACCACCTCGCCCAGAGGGTTCATTGGTACTTGCCCTGAAAGGAATAGAAAGTCGCCGACCCGAATGGCCTTGGAGAACGGATAGGGCAGGTGGCTGGGGTAACGCTGGAGATTGTCAGACATGGTAAGGAACCTCGTTGGGATAAATGATTAACGCAAGCGGCCAGGGGCCAGGCGATGTGGCTCGACGCCCTGGCGGCGCAGTGTTTCGGGGAGGGGTTGATCGAGCAATTGCGCGCAGGCCAGTTGCGATACGCCGGCCGCGGACTGAATGCCATAACCGCCTTGGGCCGCCAGCCAGAAGAAGCCTTCACAGTGATCGTCCCAGCCGACCACCAGATCGCCGTCGGCGACGAACGAGCGCAGGCCGGCCCAGCTGTGGCGTGGGCGGCGGATGGTCAAGGAGGTGGCGGCTTCGATGTGGTAGATCCCGGTGGCGATATCCAGCTCTTCGGGCATCACGTCCTGTGGCGGGACGGGATCGGCGTTGGCCGGCGAGCCAAGCAGTTGGCCAGCGTCCGGTTTGAAGTAAAAACTTTCGTCGATGCCGATCACCGCAGGCCATCGTGAGAAGTCCATGCCCTCAGGGCCGTCGAAGGTAAAGGCGGTGCGGCGGCAGGGCTGCATCCCAATGGGCTTCACACCGCATTGCTGCGCCACCTGGTCGGCCCAGGCACCTGCGGCGTTCACCAGATTGCGCGCGCGCAACTGGCGGCCGTCGGCCAGCGTCAGGTGCCAGTGTCGACCTTCGCGGGTGGCGACGCTCAGTTGGGCGTCGCACTGCAGTACGCCACCGGCTCGGCGCATGGCCCGCAAAAAACCTTGGTGCAGCGCGTGGACGTCCAGGTCACGGGCGTCGGTTTCGAGCATCGCCCCGACAATCGCCTCCGGGCGCAGGCACGGCACCAACGCGAGGGCGTGCCCGGTATCAATCAATGAAACATTGCCAGCCTGTGCCCGGCTGACTTCGAAGGTTTGTTTCAGCAGGGATTGCTGCCCCTCGCCTGCGACGTACAGGCAGCCGCGAGGTTCCAGCAGCGCATGCTCGGTGAAGTCCGTTGGCGGTTGCTCATAGAAGTCCCGGCTGGCGCGGGTCAATGCCTGGATCTGCGGTGTGCCATAGCTTTCCATGAACATCGCGGCGGAGCGTCCGGTGGCGTGATAACCCGGCTGGCTCTCACGCTCGAGCACCACAACGCTGGCTTGCCCGGCCAAGCGATAGGCCAGGGAGGCCCCCGCAATACCACCGCCGATGATGGCGAAATCGAAACATTCGCTGCCGTGCATATCGAAGTACCTCCTGTCTCTGGGGACGGGGAAGAAATGTTCTTCCCTCTATTTTTATAATTCTCAGATAAGAGAAATGTAAGATATGAGAATTTCCCAGTCAACCCATTACCTTGAGGTATTATTCCAACCCTTGCCTTGGCTCAGCCCCAGGCACCGTTTTTCGTACGACAGAGAAGTTTGCATGAGTTCCGATCGAGTCTCGTGTCCCACGGACCATCCCTTGATAGATCGCGCCCAGGTCGGGGCGCGCCTGCGTGTCATCCGCAAAAACCAGAAGTTGACGCTCAAGCAACTGTCGCAGCGTTCAGGCGTGGCGCTGTCGACCTTGTCGAAGATGGAGCTGGCGCAAGTGTCGGTGAGTTACGAAAAACTCGCAGCCGCAGCTCGGGCCCTGAGTGTGGACATTTCCCAGCTTTTCAGTCCGGCCAAGGCGAGCGTCAGTGCTGTACAGCCCACGGTGGTCAGCACCGCCATCGACAGTGCGGCGGGTTACAGCACGGGCAATTACGAATATCACCCGATGGCGGGGGATTTCCCCGGGCGTAGTATGACGCCCATGTACGCGCGGATCTGTGCGCGCGAACTGAATCAGTTCGAAGACTACATCCGTCACCCCGGACAAGAGTTCGCCGTCGTCCTTTCAGGTCGTGTGCGAATTCAATTCGAAACGGGTGAATCCCTCAGCATCGGCTGCCGCGAAACAGCGTATTTCAACAGCTCAATTGGTCATATTTATCTGGCTGAAAGCGAGGATGGCGCCGACGCTGAAGTGATGGTGGTGATGTCGGAGTACTGACACCTAATGAGCTGGCTCCAGACTCGCTCCGCCGACAGCCTTGTATAGCGCGACCACAGCCAGTGCCTGCTGCTCGACAACCTCCGCGGTGCTCAGTTGAGCCTCGCGCAAGGCCGTCGCCGCGTCGAGACGATCGAGCAGGTCCGTGATGCCGTGTTGGTACAGCGTATCGGCATGGGTGACCGTGCGCTGGGCGGCGGCGAGACGAATCTCTTCCTCCATGGCTTTGCGGCGTCCGACATCAATGGCTGTGAGTGCATTTTCGGTATCCTCGATGCCTTCAAGCACTGCCAGGCGGTACGCAAAGATTGCTTCCGTCAAACCCGCTTCGCGCGCACTCACGACCGCGCGGCGTGCACCCCAGTCCAGCAATGGGATGTGGATTGATAGCCCTGCGGATGCATTCGTCGCGCGTTCAGCCAGAGGTGTGCCGAGCAGGCTGCCATTGGCTGTGATGTCTCCTGCTAGCGTCATGCGCGGGTAGAGATCGGCGACAGCGATACCCAGCTCCGCGCCGGCTTGTGCAATCAAGCGTTCTGCACGCTGGATTTCCGGGCGTACGCGCACAAGATCGGCAGGTAGAACACGCAGTGCCAAGCGTTCGGCCACGGGTTGTGGCATCGGCTTCAGTAAGTACGAGTCGATGGTGGCTTTACCGGTCAACACGGCGATGCGCTGGGCGGACTGCTGTATGGATTGTTCGAGCAACGGCAGTTGCGCCGATGTCTGCGAGGCTGCCGTGAGGCTGCGATCAATATCGAGATCGCCCACGATGCCAGCGGCGCGGCGGTCACGCGTCAGCGCTACGAGACGGTTTTGATCCTTGAGATTTTCTCTCTGAAGAGCCAGGCGGCGCTGCGCGCTGCGTAATTCAATGTAGCTGCGCACCACTTCGGCGACCACGGAGACACGCGCCATTCGCGACTCGGCCAGCGCGCTACCTGCTGTCGCGCGGGCGGCTTCTTCGGTAGCCGCAAGGCGCCCGAACAGATCAAGCTCCCAGGACGCATCAAATCCCGCTTGAAAGTAACTGCTGGTTCGCGACCCGGCAGGAGGCTGTAGATCATCTTCCAAGGTGCGCTCGAAGTCACTTTCGGCGGGGCCGGACAAGCGCTTCTGGCGACGGCCTTCAGCGGTTGCGTCCACCTGAGGCAAGCGTTGAGCCTCGGTCGTTCGCACCAGCGCCCGGGCGGCTTGCAAGCGATTGCTGGCCTGCAACAGCGTCAGATTCTGTTCAAGCGTCTCTGCAACCACTGCATCAAGCACCGGTTCATCAAACGCTCTCCACCACTGAGCCGGGTCGACGCTCGGTGCGCGGGGCACGGTGCCACGGTTCACCCAATCGGTCGCAACGGGCTGTACGCTTTCTGGTTGCGGGCCAAGCTTTGCGCATCCCGCAAGCGCGGTGGCCATGACCATGGCCGCGAATAAATGCGGCCTTTGCCTGGCATGAGAGGTTGCCTGTCGGTTCATGGAAAGATCCTTTCGTATCGTTGCTTGACTGTGCCTGGGGTTTTCTCAATACTAGACTAAGTAGTCGATCTAATGAAGGGGGGTGCAGTTCAGCACCTGCCTCTATGGAGAAGAAATGAGAAAAGTTGATCCTGAGAAACACCAGGCCAAGCTGCACCAGATCCTCGAAGCAGCTGTCATGTGCTTTGCCGAAAAAGGCTTTCGCGGCACTTCGACCAACGAGATCTGTGCTGCTGCGGGCATGAGCCCTGGCAACCTGTTTCACTATTTCCCCAATAAGCAGGCAGTGATTGAGGCCATTGCGGAGGAAGACCGACGCGAAATGAGCGGGCGCTTTGCCCAACTGGCCGATGAACCCGATGCCATTGTGGCTGTTGAGCGATTGGCAAAGGATCTCTTGAAGCAATGCGCCGATCCTGTCTACGCCAAGATCGGGGTAGAGGTCGTTGCCGAGTCCATGCGCAACCCTGAAATGGCCACGTTATTCGCTGCCAGCGAGGCTTCGATCAAGGGCGATCTGGTAGCGCTGCTCCAGCGGGGGATCACCCAAGGTCAGATCGATGCGACCCTGGATCCGAAGATCGCTGCTACCTGGCTCATCGCTCTTATTGACGGCGCGGTCTCTCGCTCTGTGCTGGATCGGGATTTCAAGCTCAAAGCCTATACGCCAACGCTGATGCGCATGATCCGTCGATTTCTTGAATAGATCGCTTCACTAAGTCCATTGCCTATGCGCCGTCCCTTCTCCAGTGAAAGCTGGAGCCGCATGGGTGCGCGCCAAGCTCAGGGTTCTCCTTCGTTCCGACACGCTTTTTCGGACTACCTCAATGAAAACTCCGATGAACCCCACCCCCGCCATTCCTGGTGTGCCAAGACCCGGCAACCTGAAGCTTTGGGCGGGTGTCTTCCTGCTGCTGGTCAGCTTGGGCGCATGGTTGCTTTGGCCTTCCAGCGAGCCCGTAGCCTCCGTAGCGCCCCCACTGCGTGTCAGCACTGTCACGGCTGGCCCGGCGATGCTCGATCGTTCTGTGCAGGTGAATGGAACACTGGTTGCCCGCGAGGAAATCGCGATCAGTTCATCCGTGCCGGAACAGCGTGTGGCAGAGGTGAAGGTGGAGGAGGGCGACAGTGTCCAGGCTGGACAGTTGCTGGCTCGACTGGAAACGCAAGGGCTGGACGCGCAAGTTCGCCAGGCGCAAGCGACATGGGCTCGTGCGCGTGCGGCAGTCGACCAACAGGAAGCTGTCACAGTTGAAGCACAAGCCAGCTTTAAGCGCATCGAGCCGCTGGGGGGAAGTGGGACGGTCAGTGAGCAGCAGGTAGATGAGCGTCGCGCCCAGGCGGACTCAGCAGCGGCCAGTCTGCGTGCTGCACGCGCAGAAGTTGACCAAGCGCTCGCGCAACTTGCCGACGCTCGCCACCAGCGGAGCAAGGCTGACATCCAGGCGCCCTTTGCAGGTGTCATCGCGGAGCGCGCGGCACGTGCCGGCTCGCTGAGCGGTGGTGACCCCATGTTCCGGCTTGTTCGAGAGGGGCTCATCGAACTCGAAGGGGAAGTGGCGGAAACCGATCTGATCGACATCGCGCCAGGACAAACGCTTCGCGTCCAGATTGCCGGGATTTCTTCTCCCATGGAGGGCACGATTCGACTGGTGGTCCCCAAGGTTGATGCTCGATCCCGACTCGGTCGCGTACGCATTGCGTTGGGCTCTTCCCCTCTGCTTCGCGCCGGCACCTATGCCCAGGCGACGCTGGGTCTGGAGCGGCGCAAGCTCGACGTGACGCTGCCGGCTCGGGCGATTTCTATCATCGATGCCAGTCGGGCTTCCGTGATGCATGTCAATGACCAGGGGATCATCGCTCGGCGAATGGTGACAGCCGGTCGGCGCAGCGGCGACTTGCTGGAGATCACCTCGGGCTTGCAGGTCGGCGAGCGCGTAGTCGCGAATGCATCCGCTTTTGTGCGCGAAGGCGATGTTGTAGTTACCTCCGCCGCTGATGCGCCTCTGACCCAGGAGACGCCATGAGCTTCCAGATTTCATCCTGGGCGATTCGACGGCCCATTCCCACGCTGGTTCTGTTCTTCCTGCTGGCTGTCGTAGGCACCAGCGCTTTCTTGCGCCTGCCCATCAACGCGAATCCACGCGTGGACTTTCCCGTCGTCACCGTTGCTGTCACCCTGCCGGGAGCCGCGTCGAGTGAATTGGAAAACGCTGTCACCCGTCGCGTGGAAAATGCCATCGCCGGGCTCGCCGGTATCCGGCACATGAGTTCAACGCTGAGCGACGGCACCTCGCTGACCACGGTTGAATTTCAACTCGGCGTTGATCCCGACCGCGCAACGAATGATGTGCGTGAAGTCGTCACCGAGGCGCGCACAGAGTTGCCGCAATCGGTGCTTGAACCACGCGTTTCACGGGTGGATGTGGAAGGGGGCGCGATCCTCTATTACGCGGTCGATTCCGCTGAGCGCAATACCGTAGAACTTTCGTGGTTCGTGGACGAGACCGTCAGCCGAGCCTTGCTCGCGACGCCCGGCGTACAGCGTGTGCAGCGTATGGGCGGCGTGAATCGGGAAATCCGGATTGAACTCAAACCTGATCGGCTTGCCGCACTTGGCATCAGTGCCGAACAGGTCAACACACAATTGGTGCAGAGCAACGTGGATGTGCCTGGCGGACGCATCATTCTTTACGGCCGCGAACAAGCTATCCGCACGCTAGGGAGTGCCGCAAGCGTTGAAGAACTCGCGGCCCGTCCGATCGCGCTTTCGGGAGGGCGGTGGGCCACGCTGGCCGACCTGGCGACCGTCCGCGATGCCAGTAGCGAGAGTCGGGAACTTGCCCGGTTGAATGATCGGGAAGTGGTGGGGTTTGCCGTTTACCGCGCCAAGGGCTCCAGTGATACTGTGGTTGCGCAGGGCGTCGAAGACACCATCGCCGGACTCCAACGCAGCTATGACGATCTCAAGATCCAACAGTTCGCCTCCTCGGTGGACTACACCCGCTCCAGCTACATAATGTCCATGATGACATTGTTGGAAGGCGCGGGCTTGACCGTCATCGTGGTGTTCTTCTTCCTGCGCAACTGGCGCGCCACCCTGGTCGCGTCCATCGCGCTTCCGTTGTCGATCCTGCCGACATTCGCCGCCATGGCATTGCTGGGCTACACCCTGAACAGCATCACCTTATTGGCCTTGACCCTGGTGATCGGCATTCTGGTCGACGACGCGATTGTCGAAATCGAGAACATCGAGCGCCATCTGGACATGGGCAAGCGTCCGTTCCGTGCCGCGATTGATGCCTGCGATGCGATCGGCTTCGCTGTCGTTGCGATCACCGCGACCATTGTGGCCGTGTTTCTGCCGGTCAGTTTCATTGGTGGCTACATCGGACAGTACTTCACGCAGTTCGGTATCACAGTTTCCGTCGCCGTGCTGGCCTCCATGCTGGTCGCACGGCTGGCAACGCCGCTGCTTGCTGCCTATTTGATGCAGCCCAAGCCTGGAGTGGGTTCAGGTGGACATGGCACGCACGCCCAACCGGGCAAGCTTATGGGACGCTACCTGAGTGTGTTGGAATGGTCGCTTCGCCATCGCCGGACGGCACTGGGAGTCGGGGCCGCGTTTCTCATCAGTTCGCTACTCTTGATTCCCTTGCTCCCCACGGGGTTCCTGCCCGTCAGCGACCTGAGCCTTACGCAGGTCAATGTCGCGCTGACACCGGGCACACCACTCGCTCAGACCGACGAGAAGCTGCGAGAAGTCGGCAACCAGCTCGCCCGGCGCAAGGAAGTGAGTGCCGTGTTCACGCTGGCTGGAGGCCAGGATGCGGCTGGGGCCAATGATGTCACCAAAGGCATGCTTCTGGTCCGCCTCAAGTCACCGAGTGACCGCGAACTGGATCAAAAAGGGTTCGAGCAATCGTTGCAGCAAGATCTCAATCAGTTCGATGACATACGCTTCACATTCCAGGGGGGAAGCGATGGACGTGATGTTTCCATCATCCTGCTGAGTGCGGATCCCGCACAGTTGTCAGAGACCGCGAACGAACTTCAGCGACAAATGCGAGGCGTCGCAGGCATTACCAACGTCCAGGTCAACGAACCGCTTGCCCGCCCGGAATTGTTGATCCAGCCGCGTCTGCACGAGGCAGCACTGGCGGGCATCTCTGCCTCCAGTATCGGCAACGTCATGCGCATCGCCACACTCGGTGAAGTCGATGCAAGCTCTGCGCGATTCAACCTGACGGATCGACAGATACCCATTCGTGTCGCACTGGATGAGCGCTCACGCGGTGATCTGGATATTCTTCGAAACCTGAGCATTCCAACCGACGACGGCAATAGCGTTCCGCTGCATGCCGTCGCCACTCTCGGCTTCGCAGATGGGCCAGCCCGCATCGAGCGCTTCGACCGTCTTCGCCGGGTGTCGGTAGACGCGGACCTGAGTTCTGGCACCACCCTGGGCGATGCCCTCGACAGCATCAACACTTTGCCTGTACTGCAAGCGTTGCCTGACGGCGTGCGCCGTGTTGAATATGGTGATGCCGAGTACATGAACGAGATGTTCGACAAGTTTGGCGTGGCCATGGGGTTTGGCATCCTGATGGTGTATGCCGTCCTCGTGCTGCTGTTCAAGGATTTTCTGCAGCCCATCACGATCCTGGTCGCGCTTCCTCTGTCCATCGGTGGTGCCATTGCGGGCCTGCTGCTCTATGGCGCAGCACTCGACCTTCCCGCGATGATCGGTATCTTGATGTTGATGGGCATCGTCACGAAGAACTCTATTCTTCTGGTCGAGTTCGCCAATGAAAAGCGCCGGGAAGGGGTTTCGCGCCGGGACGCACTTCTACGTTCGGGAGCAGAGCGTGCCCGCCCGATCATCATGACGACCATCGCCATGGCCGCCGGAATGGTGCCCGCTGTACTCAGCAGCGGTGCCGACAGTGGCTTTCGGGCGCCCATGGCGGTTGCTGTGATCGGAGGATTGATCACGTCTACTGTCCTGAGCCTGGTTTTCGTTCCGGTGGTGTTCACCTATATGGACGATTTGCGCAGGTATCTCGCCCAAAAACTAAGGCGATTGACCTCCGTAACCGAGCGGGATCGAAAGGAGGGGGATTCATTGGTGTGATGATGGACGAACGGCAGAAGGACCTGCCGTCGAACGCTTGCCACGCTTAAAGACCCCAGCCGCCGCGACTTTGAGTAACCGGCGAAAATTCGGACATTCAGCGTGGCTAGGGGCAGGGCATGCAGCCGCATGCCGCAATCCCCGACTCATTGCCTGCAGTTGCTTGACTGTCGCATCAATCTCATCGGCCTTGGCCAGAAGCACGTCTCTATCAACAACGGCCTGACCACTCGGGGAAAGCATGGCATGTATCTCGTCCAGCGAGAGACCTCCAGCCTGTCCGAGTGCGATAACAGCCAACTGCTCAACCACAGCCGACGCAAACTGGCGGCGGGCCCCGCGCGGGCTGACTGACGCGATCAACCCTTTTTTTTCGTAGAAACGCAATGTGTGGGCAGGAATCCCCGTGCGTTTGACGACCTCAGTGATATCCATTTTCAGCCCATTGACTTGAAGTTGACTTCAACTTCTATCATGCATCGGCAAGATTAATTGGTCCATGAAAAAGAGGTAGCTATGGCATCGCTGGAAGTGGTTGCACACGTTTTTCTGTTGGGGGTTGGCGCTACCGTCGTCATGGATTTGTGGATGTTCCTCATGAAGTTTTTTGGCGTCCCAACGCTGAATTTCGCCTTCGTCGGGCGCTGGGTAGGTCATGTGTGCCAAGGCAAATTCGCTCATGCCAGCATTGGAAAAACGACACCTGTCCGAGGTGAAGTGGCTCTGGGTTGGGTGGCGCACTACGCCACGGGCATTGCTTTCGCGGTGTTACTGGCATGCATTGAAAGTGTTGCCTGGCTGCAGGAACCAACCTTCCTGCCAGCAATCGCTTTGGGCGTCGCAACAGTGGCAGTCCCGCTCTTTGTTATACAGCCCGCCATGGGGGTAGGATTTGCATCCTCGAAGACGCCGACGCCAGCCACGAACTGCATGCGCAGTTTAATTAACCATGCCGTCTTTGGAGTTGGCCTCTACCTGTCTGCTGTGGTGATTGCCTGGGCGTCGAAGTGAGTGGAGGGCGCTGGTACCAGCATCGAATGCATCTAGATCTTCCCGGCCCGGCGAGGGTGAGCGTGCAGTCGAAATTTGGCGAGGCGCGGTTGACGCTACGCATGACTTTCTGTCGCTGCAGGATCGCCTTGCCATCGACGAGATCGTGTGCGGCTTTCTGCCCCAAGCACCGCTCTGGTTTGCCGTGGATGCTAATGATTACCCGCTGGCTTTCATGTTCATCGACAACGGACACATGGAGGCACTGATCGTCGATCCAGCTTGACGCGGAACAGGTGTTGGCTCCGCGCTCGTGCGCCACGGCCTTGCGCTTCATCCAAAAATGACAACCGACGTCAATGAACAGAACGGTCAAGCAGTTGGCTTCTATGAAAAAATCGGATTCAGGCGCACAGGCCGTTCGCCACTCGACGGGCAAGGAAGGCCTTATCCGCTCATCCACTTGGAATGTATGAACTAATTGATCGGCCGCTAAGTTCTGATCACGGGTGACTCACAACGAACTCTGCTTTCTCGCTTCATGCGCCGCAACGCGCTTTCGCTTGCGGCGTTTTTATTACCAACGTTTCGTAAGCGCCAGGGCATTCGTTAAACCTGGCGAACCTCCCCAGCTTTCGAGTGAAATCGGATCACACGCAGGGCAGTAAAAACGGCAAAGATGGGCGCGAGCGCGAACACTCCAAACAACCAGCCCGCGGCGCTTGCCATACCGGCGATACCTCCGGGATCAGTGAGGCCGGCAAGGTTTGCCACCATTCCGGCGAGAGCAGCGCCAAGCGCGGTGGCGAATAACTGCACGGTCGTAATCGACGCCGCAGCCAGGTCCTGCTCGCCAGCCGGCGCGACCTGAAATACACGGGTCAGCAGATGCGGCCAAGCCAGCCCTACGCCCAATCCAATTGCGACGAGCGCAAGGCAGATCGGCGTGACCATCAGCCAGCTGCCTGCACTTTCGGTTCGAATCAAAATGGCAAGCGCTACCATGCCGGCCAATCCAAGGACCGGGCCGGCGAGGATCGAGCGCCTGATGCCTTTGCCGCTCGCTCCAGAACTTGCAATTGACCCTAGCGTCCATCCAGCAGCCATGAGCGCTGCGAGATAGCCGGCGAAGAGCGGGGATTGATGGTGGAGGACTTGGAGGAAAAGCGGCACGAAAATCTCGCCACTGGTAACGGCGACTGCAAGCAGCGACATAGTTGCATACAGCGCTCCCAGTGCTGATGTGATTCTGAATGCCCCTGCTGGCAGCAGCCTATGGCGGGCGCGGCTTTCCGCAGCTATAAGCAGGGCCGTCAGGATGACGGCGGCGGCAAGGCCCAAGATGTTCCAGAAGAAGATTGGCGAGACGCTACCAGCGGAAACGGCGAGAACTGCCGATGTCAGAAAAACGAGCTGGGAGAGTGGAAGCGGCGAGCGTTCCGATTTTTCAGCGTTGCGTTTGGGCAATACGACCGCAGCCAGCAGGGCGAACAATCCTGCGACGGGGATGAGGGACCCAAAAGCCGCTCGCCATACACCGAGTTCAGCGAAGATGCCGCCGACCGCAGGACCGATCAGCGTTGCCACCCCCCACATGCCGGAGACCAACGCCATCGCACGCGGCCACAAGGCTTCATTGAAAACCAGCCGTATCATGGCGTAGGAGAGGGCGAATAGAAAACCGCCGCCCAGCCCCTGGATAAGGCGACCGGCCAGCATGATGGTCATTGACGGGGCAAACGCACATATGAGGGAGCCGCTTGCAAACACCACCGTGGCGATGATGTATGCGCCGCGCGGCCCAGCGCCGATCAGCAACCTCGCGGATAGTGCCGAACCAAGGATGGAGGCCGCGACGAACAGCGTGGTGTTCCAGGCGTAATAGTCGATGCCACCGATGTCCCTGACCACTGACGGTAGAATCGTGGTCGCAATGTAGACGTTGATTGCATGGAGGACGACGCCCCCTGCCAGCGCTAGCGAGCGCACGCCATTCGAACCTGACAGCAGGGCGGTCCAGCCTGCATTTGAAGGACGGCCATCCAGAGGCGCCCCCACCACTGGCACGGATTGTTGATCAGATGAGGCGTGATGCATATTCATGTCGGCTCCATTTCAAGATTACACACGCGGCTGCGAATGAGGCTTGCGAAGGCAAACCGACATCCCTTATAAAACCTCATGTAAAGGTGAGGTCAAGAGGCGTTTGGAATCCATGATCGATGTGCACTTGCCACTTTCGGTAGGAGAGCTGGCCCGCCGATGCGGCGTCACTATCGCGACAGTCCACTTTTATGAGGCGAAAGGCCTCATTCATGGTCAAAGGAATGCGGGCAATCAGCGTCGCTACACCCGGGAGGTACTTCGCAGGATTGCCGTCATCAAGGTCGCACAGCGCGCAGGTATTCCTTTGGCGACCATCAAGGCCGCGCTGGACGAGCTCCCATCCGGGCGTCCGTTAACGGCGAAAGACTGGACACACCTCTCCACAGTCTGGAGGGATATGCTGAGTGAACGGATTAGCAGTCTTACTCGGCTTCGCGATCAGCTCGACGGGTGTATCGGCTGCGGGTGTCTTTCCATGGACGAATGCCCGCTGCGCAATCCAGGAGATTGTTTGAGCAAACTCGGGACCGGTGCCGTTTTGATCGAGGAAGGCATCACTCCGACAGGTGAGTGACGTAAGTAAGCGGGGCTCAAGGCCTAATACCAGTCAGTTAAGCGGTAATGCGATCTGTAGCAGCTGCCGAGCCCGCGAGGCTGCGTTCGGCTGCATGGCAGTCGTGAGTCCAGCTGACGCGGCCTGCCTGACGTACTGCAATTACTGATTTTACGACTGCTTCGCAGCCGAACGCAGCCTCGCGGGCTCGGCAGCTGCTACAAAGGGTGTCGTGGCTGAAATTGCTTAACTGACTGGCATTAGGCTCAAGGCCCCGACTTTACAAGCGCAGCATAAACACCATTGAGGTTCGTCAATTCGGTATGCGTTCCCTTTTCAACGACGCGACCACGCTGTAGAACAACGATTTGATCTGCATGGCGAATGGTGGAGAGGCGGTGTGCAATCGTGATTGTGGTTCGGCCTTTTGACAGGGCCGCAAGGGCAACCTCCATGGCGCGTTCGGTCCGTGTATCCAACGCACTGGTCGCTTCATCAAGAAGAAGAACCGGAGGGTTGCGCAAAATCGTGCGTGCGAGCGCAAGACGCTGTTTTTCTCCTCCAGAAAACCTGTATCCCCGATCTCCAACCAGCGTGTCATACCCTTCGGGTAAGGCCGACAAACTGTCGTGGATTTGCGCAATCCTGGCGGCCGCGATTAGCTCTTCGTCGGTCGCGTCTGGCTTCGCAAAGCGCAGGTTCTCTGCCACAGAGGCGTAGAGAAGATAAGGTTCCTGCGTCACTACACCAAGCAGACCGGTAACGGTTTCAAAACTGAGTGTACGAACATCCACGTTGTCATAACGGATTTCACCGGCATTGACATCGTACAGACGAGCCAGCAGATAACCCAACGTGGTCTTACCTGACCCTGTGGCACCCACGATGGCGACACTGGACCCGGCAGGAATGTCGATTGATACATCCGACAGTGTAGGTTCCTGGCTGCCGGGATAAGAGAATCCAACATTCTCCAGCCGAACCGCGCCTTGCATTTGCAGCCGATCTAAAGTGACGGCATCAGGCTTTTCGGTGATCTCTACGGGCTTGTCGAGGTACTCGAAAACCCGGGTGAACAAGGCTCGGGTGGTGCGCAACTCTCTTCCGATCTCCAGCAACCCTTCCAGCGGCCAAAGTAATTGCTCCTGCAAGGCAATCATCGCCACCAGCGTTCCGATAGTGGCCGGAACGCCGGCATTCATCAACAAGCCGCCCAGCAGAAGGGTGAGTGCCGGGAACATCGACAACATCAGCAAAATCAATTGCCACTGCCATTCTCCTGCGGTGTGAGAACGGACCTCCAGCCTCGCGACATCCTTGGACGTGCGTGTGAAACCTTGGGTCAAATGCGCACCACGCCCCATGGTACGGGCCAGGATGACACCAGAAATCGAAAGAGACTCCTGGACCGCTGCGGACATATCACCAAGACGAACCTGCTGTTCGTGCGTAATGGCTTCACGCATCTTGCCGACGCGGTCACTCAGGATGATAGAAACAGGCACCGCAATCATCGAAAACAGTGCGAGGCGCCAGTCGAGTAGAAACATGGCGATGGTTGTCATCACCACGATGCTGAAATTGCGCGCCAACTCGTTGGCCGTATTGGTGACGAGCGTTTGCAGGCCCCCGATGTCGCTGGCTATGCGTGACTGGATTTCCCCAGAACGTGTCGCTGAAAAGAAGGAGAGCGAGAGCGATTGCAGGTGCGAATACAACCTTACGCGCAGGTCATGCATGATCGATTGGCCGATCTTCGTAGACATGACAATCTGGAGTGTATTGAGCCCGGCAGTGAGGGCGGCAACGCCAATCAGTCCTCCCGCGAGATAGGCAAGAAGGCTCATATCTGCGTTAGGTAATGCCTCGTCAATAATCTCCCTCAGCAGGAAAGGGGAGGCCATTCCGACGGCCGAACATACCAGGATCAGGCAGATGACCCGTGCGATTTGCAGTTTATAGGGCGTGAACAGCGCAATGATCCGCTTTGCCGAGACATGCCTGGCTGCAAGGTCATGGTAGGTAGTGCCTCTTGTTACTTCAGGTCCAGTCATTTTCTGTTCCAGCCCAATAGGCTCCGAATTGTTTGCCCACCGTCGGCAGGCGTTCCAAACACCGATATTCCAAGGCCGGTATCACCGGGATGCGCGTTACGCGTGGTCTACCGGATCCCGGTTTTTCTCATGGACGGGTGATTTGGCATTAGCGTATATTAGACTAAGTGTTCAGTCTAGTATTCTTTGTGAAGCATTGCGAAGGATGACGAACGCAAGTACCTGTCATGAGCCACGGCAGGTCGGGGGCAGGCTGACGTGAGGATGCTGTGACCTTCAGGGGCGCTGGAAGCCTAAAGTTTGCAATGTCGATCAGGTAGGGCGAGTTTGCCCGGGATGCCGGCATAGCCACTGGGAATTCGTTCAGGACTTACCTGACAGTCAAGGGTGTTACCGTTAATGAACCAGAGCTACAGTTATGATCTTGTTATCGTGGGCGCCGGAATTCATGGTGCGTCCTTAGCCTATTACTGTGCCCAAGCAGGGCAACGAGTGATCCTCATTGAAGAATCCCGGCCAGCCAGCGGCGCAAGCGGCCACGCATTCGGATGGATTAATGCCAGTGCATTGACTGAACCCGTCCAGCATTTAGCGCAAAGGGTGATTGATGATTACAATCGCCTACATACAGAGTTGCCGTCATTCCCATTGCGTTGGTGTGGAGAACTTACCTATGGCGCCTGTCAAGAAAAGCAAGACCTCTGCGAAGCTGGTCTGAATCTTTCTCCCCTCCAACCCCTCACGATTGCGCAGGATGAAATAAGGGCGCTTGAACCAAATCTTGCTCATCCGCCCATTCGAGCTCGCTATATGGGTGCGGCGGGTGTCACCTCGCCGGTCGAAGCCATTGAATGCCTGATTCAAGCTGCTAAAGGTTTTGGCGCAAACGTTATTTCCAATTGCGCAGCAAACGAACTACTCGTTGAGAATGGGCTGGTTGTAGGCGTCAGTACGCAGGCGGGAAATATTCATGGCAGTAAAACGGTACTGACTGCTGGCTTGGGAACGCTTGATCTTTTATCTCGCCAAGGCATGCATCTGCCCATTCGGTCATCCCCAGCGATTATTATTAAGTTTGATGTATCTAATGATCTTTTAAACGGCATTGTTTCAAGTTCTGAAATGGAAGCTCGTCAAGCAGGCGCTCGCACATTAATTGCAGCTGAAAACTATATAGACGATACGCAAGAAAATGGACCCGTTGCCATCGGGCTCAGGGCCCTCAAAGCAATTCGTGCCGAATTGAACGGTGCGGAGTCAATAGAACTACGATCCGTGGCTGTAGGGTGGCGACCGATACCCGACGATCGCCTTCCTATAGTGGGGCCTATGAGTCAGTACGGCGGGTTATATATCATGAGTGCACATCCAGGATTAACGCTGGCGCCTACGTTGGCGCGGCTCTTTAGCCAAGAGCTGATAACAAACATCGCTACGCCGTTGCTGAGTGACTTTCGGCCTTCGCGCTTTCAAGTGTGAGCGCTACCCGCAAAATCCGCTCAGGTCGCAAATCCAGTCGCCCGGTATCGTCAGCCTGCCGATTTCGATACCAGGCTTTCTCACGGTTAGCTCAGCCTGAATTGTGTAATTGCATGCTCGCGCAGTCGGCCCTTTTGAATTTTGCTTGATCCTGTCATGCCGATGCTCTCGAACTCTTCGACGATGCACAGATAGCGCGGCACCTTGAAGTTGGCGCAGCGTGCCTTGCAGAACGCGATCAACTCTTCGCTGCTGGCGCAGTTTCCCTGCTTGAGGGTGACATAGGCGGCGGGGACCTCTCCCAGTCGCGGATCTGGCACGCCGACCACTTGTGCCAGCTCTACAGCGGGGTGTTTTAGCAGTACCTGCTCGACTTCCAGCGGCGAGACATTCTCTCCACCGACCCGGAACATGTCCTTAAGTCGACCGATAAACTGCAGGCGGCCATCTTCGGAGAGTGTTCCGAGGTCCCCTGTTTGCAGCCAGCCTTCGCTTAGGGTGACTGCGGTTTGTTCAGGCAGCTTGTAGTAACCCTTCATCAGGCTCCAGCCGCGGGCACAGATTTCACCCGGTTGGCCGGGCGGCATTGGTTGACCGCTGGCAGGGTCGCGGACCTGGATTTCCAGCCCCGCGTGGGTGGTCATGGAGCCGTTGAGACGCAACTCCAGCGGCTCGCGGTAATCAGAGCAGACCAGGTTCGGTGAGGCTTCGGAGAGACCGTACGCATTGCATATGTCCTTCGCGCCCATCTTCTCGACGACCTCATGAAGGATCTGCGGACTGGCCGCCGCCCAACCGCCACGCAGAGACAGTCGATAAGCGTTGAAACCAGGCTCGGCCAACATCATCAGAAACATGGTGTCATTGCCTGAGGTCAGTGTGCACTGCTCGCGCTCCATGATAGCCAGTGCCTGAGCCGGGTCGAAAGTCGCGGCAGTGACCAGGGTGGCGCCATGAACCAGTGCGACCAGCAACGACATGGTGCTACCTGCCACATGGTAGAACGGTCTTGGACTGAAATAACGATCCTCTGATCGCACGCCCATGCGGACGGCCACGCACTTGGCTATTCCGAGCATCGACGCGTGGCTGAGCATCACCCCTTTAGGGAAGGCTGTGGTTCCCGAAGTGAACTGGATCAACAGCGTATCGTCGGGCTCCACTTGTGCGCGCGCTACTGCCAATTCAGTAGGCTGGAGATCGGCGCCGAGTTCAAGAAAGTCGGCGTTGCCAAGCGCTGCGGCAGGCACCCTTTGACCAAAGACCACCAGATGCCGCAACAGCGGCAGATTGCTCCCGGGTAGTGTGGTGTTTATGGCTGGCTCGACCTCCCCGAGCATGGCGACAAAGTCGATCTTGTCGAGAAAAGTATCGACGCAGAACAGCGCCCGTACATCTTCGTGGGCCAAGCCATAACTGAGTTCTTCGCTACGGAAACGGGTGTTGAAAGGTACGCAAACCAGACCGAGTGAAGCCGCCGCGTACCAAAGCACCGCCCATTGCACGGAATTGCCCATCAGCAGACCAATGTGCTCGCCCCTTTGCAGGCCAAGGCCGAGCATGGCACGAGCGGTGCTATCCACCTGTTCGAGCAATTGGCGATAACTCAGGCGGCCGTCTTCGGCAATTAACGCGTCGTTGTCGGGGTGTTGCCGGGCAATGTCATTCAATACTGTCCACAGGGGACCGGGCAGCGGGGAAGTCGATACGGTCATGGGGATTCCTCAGACGAAAGATGTCATGCCGGCACGCCAGGTGCCTTCAGTCAGGTTGTCCTCGATGGCGAGGATCTCGTGGGCCAGAGCACCAAAACGGCTGTCATCGGCGCCTTTGTCGATGGTGCGTTTGGCACTACGGATGGCATGAGTCGGCGCCGAGGCGATCTCTCGTGCCAGTCTCTCGACATAGCTATCGAACTCAGCGTGAGGTAACACTTGATTGACCAAACCGATGGATTTGGCTTCCACGGCGCTGACTTCACGCCCCGTGAACATCAGTTCCTTGGCTATTCTCCTACCAACAATGCGTGGCAGCCGCTGAGTAGCGCCGACCGTGCCCCAACGTGCCTCCGGGTAACGGAAGCTGGCCAGGTCACTGGCGACGATGAAGTCACAGGCGCTGGCAATTTCGCAGCCGGAACCCACTGCCGGGCCCTGGATTGCTGCAATCACCGGTATTGGCAGGTCTTCCAGTGCGGCATACAAGGCGAAGGCCTTGATGCGTCGAGCGCGTATCTGGTCTTCATCCATATCCTTGCGCTCCTTGAGATCGGCGCCAGCACAGAATACTGGCCCGTTGGCGCGCACCAGCAAAACATGGATATCGTCGCGTTTGCTGACTTCACGGACCGCCAGGTGGAGCTCAAGGCACAGTTGAGTATTCAAGGCGTTGCGTGCCTGCGGGCGGTTCAKGGTCAGGGTGGCGATGTTTTCTTCCACGGTGAGACTGACAATAGAGGACAGATCAGGCTGATTCATGGTTATACCGCTCCTGAACGGTGCAAGGCGTAGATGTCTTGCGAGTTGTAGCCGAGGTCTTGCAGCACCCGGTCGGTGTGTTCGCCCAAAAGGGGCGGGCGGTTTGCCGTGGGGTTGTCGTAACCGCTGAACTGAAACGGCAACTGAATGGCTGGGAAACGTCCGCTCTCTGGATGTTCGAAGTCAGCAAACACGCCGCGTGCGCGCAAGTGCGGGTCGACCACCACCTCGTCCAGCGTTTTCAGCGGCCCGGCGGGTACACCCGCAGCGTCGCAGGCCGCGCAGAGCTGATCTCGGGTCAATAGGGCGATGGAGCTCGACAAGGCCGCCATCACTTCATCGCGGTGCAATACGCGGCCACTGTTGTGTTGCAGACGCGGATCCGCTCCCAGCGATTCCAGGCCGAGGACGGAGCAGAGCGGATGCCAGTGCTGATCGGCGCCGGTGATGTGTACGTAACCGCCATCAGCACAAAGGAAGCTGGCTGAGGGCACTCGGCCAGGATGTTCGGTGCCCAGGCGCTCGGGCACTTCATCCAAAGCAAAGTAGCGGGCTGCGGCCAAGGCCAGCAGACTGATTTGTCCGTCGAGCATGGAGAAGTCGAGGTAAGCTCCCGTGCCTTCTTTTTGTCTGCCCTGAAGCATGGAAACAATACCCAGGGCAATCCACAAACCAGAGCTCAGATCCGAGACAGGGATACCTGGTTTCACCGGGCCGCCATCTTTCTCTCCAGTGAGACTCATGATGCCGCTCATGGCTTGGAATACAGTGTCGTAACCCTTGCGACTGGCATAGGGGCCGGTCTGACCAAACCCGGTGCAGGAGACGTAGAGTAAGCGCGGATTGATCTCCTTGAGCACCGGCCAATCCAGGCCGTAACGTTTTAGGGTGCCGACCGGGAAATTTTCCAGTACAACGTCGGCATCGCGCGCCAGTTTCCGGACGATTTCCTGGCCCTCTACGGTGCGCAAGTTCACCGTGATCGATTCCTTGCTGCGATTGAAGGCATAGAAATAGGCACTGCGCTCGCGTCCCAGTGCTTCGGCCTGGGCATCCTCGTCCAGGAGGTCGACGTTCTTGTCAGCCTGGGGCACAAAAGGCTCATAACCACGGGTTTCGTCACCGTCGACAGGCTGCTCGACTTTGATCACGCGGGCGCCAAGCTCAGCGAGAATCATGCCGGCAAAGGGGCATGCCAGAACTCGAGCCAGCTCCACAACTGTCACACCTTCCAGGGGTTTCATGCTGGCGACTCCGTTTGGCGAAAGGCACGCATTTGGGCATTCAATTGCTGACCAATCTTCAGGCCTTCGCTGAAGGGCAATTCAGTGACCCGGTGGAAAATTCCCTTGGTGGCCTGCATCGCCTGTAACGGATGGGCGGCGATCTGCTGCGCCAGCGTTTGGGCCTCGCCAAGTAGATCGGCGTCGGCCACGACTCGGTTGATCATGCCTAACTGCCGAGCCTCATGAGCATCCAGGGTACGACCAGTAGCGACCAGATCGAAGGCTGCCTTGCGCCCGACATGCTCGACCAGCCCTGCCATGACTATCGCGGCGACGATCCCGTGCTTGACCTCTGGATAACCGAAGCGTGCGCTTTCGCCAGCTAGCGCGAGATCGCAGGAGAGTGCCAGCCCGCTACCGCCACCCATCGCGTAGCCGTTCACGGCGGCGATCACGGGTTTGCTCATCTGCTTGACCAGTCCTTGCAACTCTGTGGTCAGCGCGGCGCGACGTTCTACCAGCGATTGATTGTCTGGGGTCAGCACCTTGAACTCGCGGGTGTCGGCTCCCGCGCAGAAGCCGCGACCGGCACCGGTGACGATAACCACCCGAACCGACGGGTCGGCATCGGCATCCTTCATGGCCTGCACCAGCCCTTCAGTGAGTGCGAAGTTCAATGCATTGAGTTTGTCCGGGCGATTGAGTGTCAGCGTCTGTACGCCATCCCGGGTTTCGCGCAAAACGACCTGTTGTTCGGTCATGTAAAGTGCTCCTGTCAGGGTTGCATGGCGCGCAGGCGGGCGAGGGCCTGTTCGAGTTCTTCGATGAGTGATTGCATGATTGCGGCGGCGGGCAGCAGTTGATGGATCAGACCGGCACTTTGCCCTGCCTCCACTTTGCCGTTGCTGACATCGCCGTCGAATGAAGCTTGTTTCAAGCTGGCCGAAGCCAGCAGTGAGGCGTAGGCGTCGGGGGCAGCCTGTGGCATGCCGTCGCGCTCGGCCTGTTCAACGCGTTCGGTAAAAGCGTTGCGCACGCTGCGCACCGGCAACGCTCCACGTCCGACCAGGACGGTGTCGCCAATGTCGGCGTCGAGTACTTTTTGCTTATAGGCAGGATGCAGGAACGCTTCCTCGGACAGCATGAAGCGTGTGCCTAATTGCACGGCGTCAGCTCCCAGGGCGAGCAGCGCAGCAATGCCATAGCCATCGGCGACTCCACCACCTGCCACGAGCGGGCAGTCGACTTCCTGCAACACGCGTCGCACGTTGACCAGCGTGCTCACTTCATTGGCCGGCGGGTGACCGCCTGCTTCGCTGCCGACCACTACCAGTCCATCGACCCCTGCGGCGGCTGCCTTGCGTGCGTGCTCGACAAAGGCGACAACGTGGAGCCAAGTCGCACCGTAATCCTTGAAGCGTTTCAAGTGAGCCTTGGGCGAGCCCTGGCTGGCAATGATGACCGGTACTTGTTCGGCCACCAGCAAGTCCAGGACTTCATCGGCGCCCTTGCGGTACAGGGGAATGTTCACCGCATAGGGTTTGTCGGTCAGTTCACGCACCTGGCGCAGTGTTGTGGCGAGATCGGCCAGGCGCATCGGTCCTGCGGCGATCACTCCCAAACCACCGGCATTGGAGACGGCGGCGGGGAGCGCGGCGCAGCTGGATGCCCAGCTCATGCCTGCCTGGATGATCGGGTAGCGGATGCCCAGCAAGCGGGTCAGGCGGGTGTCGAGCGGCATGCTTCAATCCTCATCGTCATTCTCCGGACTCAGGCTGTACGGATTGTTTTTCTTGAGTTCGCCGTAGTACTCGAGGCTGTTGGTATAGACGCGCTGCATCAGTTCGCGCAGTTGCTTGAGCTCGTTGGCCGATAACCCGCAAAGCATGCGTTCGTTCCGCTCCTGGGAGTCATCGAGGATCCGATGGACCATCGCCCTGCCTTCTGCCGTGAGGCAGAGCAATGCGCTGCGCCCGTCCTCAGGGTTGGGCTGACGTTCGATCAACTCGCGCTTGGTCAGGTTGGTAACGATTCTGCTCATCTGGCTTTTCAGAACGCTGGCATGTTTGGCTACTTGAACCAGAGGCGCCTGATTGAGGTAATCGAGAATCGCCAGGGTTCGCCATTCAAGTACGGTAATGGCGAAATGCTGGGGAATGGTCATCGCAGCGATACGACTCGACAGGCCGGCCAGGCGTTGAAGCTGGACAGAGAACAGGTCGCGCATATCCATGGCGATTTCGGGTTCTCCAACGACTGCTTTTGTAGCTTTTTTCATAAGGCACCGAAGGGCTATCTAGGGAAAGGAATTAGCCTCTCATTGTTCGTGAGTGCATACCTGAGCTCAACCGTTGAAGCGCGATTGCTCGCGCAGTAGCGCCAAACTGGCATCCAGCCCTTTGGTAAAGGCCTCGAGAACCAGATCGACTTCCGCGTCGGTGATGATCAATGGTGGCGCGAACACCACACTGTCGTTCAGCGAACGGGCAGTCACGCCGTTGGCTTCGGTTTGCTGAGACACGCTCAGGCCGACTTTCCACTCTTTTGGGAAAGCGGCTTTAGTGGCTTTGTCGGCCACCACCTCGACACCCCACATCAGGCCGGCACCGCGTACTTCGCCCACCAGCGGATGGTCGGACAATTTGCGCAAGCCGGCCCCCAGACGCGCGCCGACCTGCCGGGCGTGTGTCGGAAGTTGGCGTTCCTCGTAGATGTTCAGGCATTCCAGCGCAACGGCAGCCGGGACCGGATGGCCGCCATAGGTAAAGCCGTGACCGAAGATGCCGATTTTCTCGCTCTGGCTTTTCATGGCCTGGTACACCGGTTCGGAAATCATCAGCGCGGAAATAGGCAGATAGGACGCCGAGAGGGCTTTGGCGCACGTCACCATATCTGGCTGGAGGCCGAAGGTCTGCGACCCCCACCAGTTGCCGGTACGACCAAAGCCACAGATGACTTCATCCGCTACCAGCAAAATGTCATGGCGTTTGAGCACCTGTTGGATTTTCTCGAAATAGCCCACCGGTGGTGTGATTACACCTCCGGTCCCCATCAGCGGCTCGGCAAAGAAAGCGCCAATGGTGTCGGCACCTTCGCGCTCGATCAGTGTTTCCAGCTCAGCGGCCAGGCGGGTGGAGAAGGCTTCTTCGCTCTCGCCTGGCAGCCCCTCGCGGTAATAGTGCGGGCAGGTGACATGCAGGAAACCTGGAAGCGGCAGCCCGAAGTCCTGGTGCAAGTGCGCCAGTCCGGTGAGGCTGGCACTGGCGATGGTCGTGCCGTGATAAGCGCGATTGCGGCTGATGATCTTGCGACGTTGCGGTTGGCCAAGGGCGCTCCAGTAGTACCAGACCAGCTTGATCGCGGTGTCGTTGGCTTCGGAACCTGAGCAAGCAAACAACACTTTGGACATCGGTACCGGGGCGAGCGAGATCAAGCGCTCTGCCAACTGGATGGCCGGCTCGGTGGAGCGGTGTGCAAAGTTCTGGTGATAGGGCAACTGCTTCATTTGCCGCAGTGCGGCTTCTTCCAATCGCGTCTCGCTATAACCCAGCGCGGCACTCCACATGCCAGACATGGCATCCAGATACTGCTTGCCTTGGTCATCCCACGTATAGATGCCCTCGCCACGGACCATCACAGTCGGACCGACCTTTTCATGGTTGGCCAGATTGGTCTGGCTGTGGATGTGAAAAGCGATGTCGCTGGCGTGCAATGAGCGTGACATGGCGGTACTCCGTTCGGGTGGTGCGACTTGCGCCGAGAGTGCAGTCGTTGTTGATCGGGTTAACTTCAATATGGTTGACAATGTGAATCATGTGGTTCATGTTGTCAACCATCTTCTGGCGCTTCATGCCAGTGAAGAAAAACGACCGGAGACACGGTCGAGCTGATGGATAGCTGCGCTAAGGTTTGAGCTTTATCTCTGCTTAATAACAAGTCCGCGCTCATCGGGCGCTAGAAACAGGAGATGGAAATGTTCGACACCCTGAAAGTTTCAACAGTAAGACTTCAAGTGTTGGCGGTCGTGGGGGCAGCCTTGATCGCTCCGCAGGTGTGGGCGGCCGATCCGTCTACTATTACTGTCGCCGGCTACGGTGGCGGCCTGCAGGACGCGTTGATTGCAACGCTTTGGAAGCCGGCTGCAGAGAAGGCAGGATTGAAGCTTCTTACCGAGTCTCATGACGGACAACCGGCCGTACGCCTGCAGGTGCAGTCCGGCAAACCCGCATGGGATGCTATTCATATCGGCGCCAATGACTGTGCGGCACTAGCCAGGCAGGGGATGCTCGAACCCCTGGACTATTCCGTGATCGATGCCAAAGGTGTACCGAGCCTGGCACGAGATAAAAACTGGATCGCGACCAACAGCTATTCAGTGGTCATGGGCTGGCGAACCGACAAATTCAAGGAAGGCCCCAAGAGCTGGAAAGAATTTTGGGACGTGAAGAAATTTCCGGGTCGCCGTGCGCTTTCCGTCGCACCGGATGAAATGCTTGAAGTGGCCTTGCTGGCCGATGGCGTACCACAGGATCAACTCTATCCCCTGGATATCAAACGAGGTCTCGCCTCGCTGGAAAAAATCAAACCCTATGTCGCTGTCTGGTGGACCTCCGGTGCCCAGTCCGCGCAGTTGATCAAGGATGGCGAAGTCGATCTGATCGCGATCTGGAGCAGCCGTGTCGACTCAGTGGTGAAAGACAAGGCTCCGGTGGCCTATACCTATGAGGATGGCCTCCTCGGTTATGGCTGCATGGCCATCCTCAAAGGCGCCGGGAATGCGGCGGGAGCGCAGAAGCTGATTGCCAATGCTGTTACCCCGCAAACTCAGGCGCGGATCCCGACGATGATGGGTTACTACGGCCCGACCAATAACCTGGCCTTCGAGCAGTCCGGCATACCGGCCGACGCGCTGAGCAACTCGAACATGTCGCCCGCCAACAGAGCCAGGCAAACGCTGATGGACCCGCGTTGGTGGGGCGAGCATGTCACTGATGTTCAGGAAGACTACAAAGAGTTGATTGCACAGTAATGGGCGTTTCTGTGGAGGTCGGAGTTATGCAAGGCAATATTGCGATTCGGGATGTCTATAAGGGCTATGGGGCGTTTACCGCGATTGACCATGTCTCACTGGACGTCAATCCTGGTGAGTTTCTTACGCTTCTCGGCCCTTCGGGGTCGGGGAAAACAACCTTGCTTAATGTGTTGGCGGGCTTCATTCGCCCTGACTCGGGAAGCATCAAGGTCGATGGCGTGGAATTTCTGACCTGTCCGCCACACCAGCGGGATATTGGCATGGTGTTTCAGAACTATGCATTGTTCCCCCATATGACGGTGGCGGAAAACGTCGCCTATCCCTTGCGCTTGCGCAAGGTTGGCGGCGCAGAACGAGCCCGTAGGGTCAAGGCCAGTCTGGAAATGGTGCAGATGGACCACCTCGGCGAGCGTGGTATCCACCAGCTTTCGGGTGGGCAGCGTCAGCGTGTCGCGTTGGCCAGGGCCATGGTGTTCGAGCCCAGGATCATGCTGATGGACGAACCTCTTTCCGCGCTGGACAAAAACCTGCGCGAGCACATGCAACTTGAGCTCAAGCGTCTGCATGCCCGACTGGGCATGACCACGATTTATGTCACCCATGATCAGAAGGAGGCGTTGACCCTGTCACACCGCATTGCGGTGTTGAACAAAGGCAAGCTTGCGCAACTGGATACACCGGATGCGCTCTATGAGCGGCCGAAGAATCGTTTTGTCGCGGGCTTCATCGGCGAGAGTTGTTTTTTTCCTGTGGAGGAGGGGGGCGATGCCGTTGTTTTCCAGGGACGGGCGTTGAAGTTGCCGATCGGCACGCCGCTCAAACTTTCGCAGCCACGGGTGCTGATGGTCCGCCCGGAGCGTCTGCAATGGCAGGCCCCGGCGGATGCTGGCGCGATGAACCGAATCGATGCGATTGCACGTGACGTGGTTTATCAGGGTGACAGCTATCACGTGGGGCTGGTGCTCCCTGATGGCAGCGAGCTTACTGCGCGCCATCAAAAGGGTTTTCGCGACGTACCGGTTCCGACACCCGGTGCAGCGGTTCAGCTTTGGCTACATGCCGAGGACACTTTGCTGGTGACGGAGGACGCATGAATGCCGATCTTCCCCCTCGTCAAAAGCAACAGAGGGTTGTACCCATGAAACAAGTCAGTCTCTCCGGTAGCGCCAGGAGTGGAGCCCGCGGCGRCAAAGATCCCATGATCAGGCTTCTGGCAAGGGCCGAACTCAAGGAGCGGTTGGCTCTGCTTTCCTTGACACTGCCAGGTTTCATTCTGGTGTTCGTGGTGCTGGCGGTGCCCTTGGGCTGGCTGTTCTGGTTGTCGGCTTTCGACAGCAGCGGCGCACTGACGCTGGACAATTATGAGCGTTTACTGCGGCCTGTGTACCTGAGCAGCTTCATCATCACCTTCCAGATGGCGTTCTGCGTCACGCTGGTTTGTGTGTTGCTGGGTTATCCGTTGGCCTACCTGCTTTCGCAGCTACCCGACCGGGCCAGCCAAATCTGTATGGCCTTTGTACTGCTGCCGTTCTGGACTTCGATCCTGGTTCGTACCTACGCCTGGCTGGTTTTGTTACAGCGCCAAGGGGTCATCAATAACTGGTTGCTCGATCTGGGCCTGATCCATGAACCGCTGGCTCTGGTGAACAACTTCTTCGGAACCGCCGTCGGCATGGTGCACGTCATGTTGCCGTTCATGGTGCTGCCGCTCTACGACAAGATGAAAAACATCGATCCGCTGTTGATGTCGGCGGCAGCCAATTGCGGTGCCACACCGTCCCAGGCATTTCGCCAGGTGTTCCTGAAATTGTCGCTGCCTGGTCTGGCCTCGGGCATCACGCTGGTCTTCGTGATCTGCCTGGGTTTTTACCTGACGCCGGCATTGTTGGGCGGTGGCAGGGTGTCGATGTGGTCGATGAAAATCAGCGACACCATCGCGCTGTACGGTAACTGGGGGGCGGCGAGTGCGCTGGGCGTGGCCTTGCTGGTCGCTACTGTTTTGATCCTTTGGGGAATGCGCAAGTTGTTCGGTCTCAATGATCAAGGGAGAAACAGCTGATGTTCAAGCTCAATCAAGCGGTGACGCCGACGCAGATTACTCACGCGCACCGGCTCTGGTTATATGCGCTCGTAGGATTGATCCTGCTGTTCCTGATTATTCCGTGCCTGATTGTGATCCCGATGTCGTTCTCCGCCTCGCAGTACCTGGAGTTTCCGCCGCGAGAGTGGAGCCTGCGCTGGTACGAGGCATACCTGGGATCGCCGGAATGGATGATGGCGACCTGGGTCACGGTGAAAGTGGCGGTCATGGCGACCTGTATTGCCACGGTGTTGGGGACGCTGGCCGCCTACGGTCTGTCGCAAGTGCGCGGCGGTGCGGCGAAACTGGTCAATAGCCTGATGATGCTTCCGATGCTGGTCCCCATCATCCTGGTAGCGATCGGGGTGTTTTTCGTCTACTCGCGTACCGGACTGAACAACTCCATCACGGGACTGGTGCTGGCCCACAGTGTGTTGGCGATTCCATTCGTGCTGATCGCCGTGGGCAATGGCCTGCAGGGGTTCGACATGAATCAGGAAATGGCAGCACGCAGTCTGGGAGCTTCGCGTCCCTGGGCCTTTCTGACGGTGACGTTGCCGCAATTGCGATTGTCCATCTGTTCCGGAGCACTGTTTGCCTTTATCGCTTCATTCGATGAGGTGGTCATTGCACTGTTCATTGTTGGGGGCGAGAGCTCCACTCTGCCACGACGCATGTTCGCCAATATCCGCGATCAGATCGATCCGACCGTGGCAGCGGTATCGACCTTGATGATTGTGTTGTCGATCCTGCTCTTGGTGGCGATGCAGTACATCAAGAGTCTGGAACGTCGTCAGCAACATTGATTGGATTCGATGGTGCTTGGTGGGGAGGCGTTGCCTGTATGTCCCTTTGGAGACATAGGCAGCTTGCGTTGTGCATTCGAAGATGGCGTTCGGGGAATTTGCCCTGAACGAGGCATTGGAGGATCACCGCGTGGACAGACCGACAATATCAGCGCCGACGGCGGCAGTTACCGCTTCAGGTATCAGCTATCAAAATGTGGAAAGCGGTTACTTTGAACAACGTCGCCTGCAACGTCATGCAGGCTTTTTCACCCTGCTGATTCTCGGCGTCGGGGCGGTGGTGGCGGGTCAGTATTCCGGTTGGAACCTGGGCTTGGCGCAGGGCTTCGGCGGCATGTTTTCAGCCTTGCTGGTCATTGCCGTCATGTACCTGTTTCTCTGCTCTTCTATCGGCGAAATGGCCGCTGCGCTGCCGCACACCGGTGGTGCCTATTCCTTTGCGCGTACCACAATGGGACCTTGGGGTGGGTTCAGTACCGGTCTTGCAGAGAACATCGAATTCATTTTGGCCCCGGCCGGCAACATGTTTTTCATGGGGGCCTACCTGACCGCCATCTTCGGAACCGGACCGCAATGGCAACCACTCTGGTGGGTGGTTGGGTATGCCTGCATGTTGTTGCTTTCAAACCGGGGTTTGGGAGTGTCGATGAGGGCCGTCGTGCTCATTACCGTGGCGGCGGTGTCGGTGTTGGTGGTGTTCTTTATCGCGGCTTACCCACATATGGATTTCACCGGCAATGCCTTGAATCTTGCAGTTGACGCAGCTGGCAAGCCGGTCGAGGTGGTTGGTGGTAACGGGCCATGGCTGCCGTTCGGACTCACTGGCGTCATGCTTGCGTTGCCATTCGCCGTCTACATGTTCCTGGCCATTGAACAACTGCCGTTGACTGCCGAGGAGTCGCACAACCCAACCCGCCATTTGCCCCTGGCATTGGTCTGGGGCACTGTGATTCTTGCTGTATTAGCGCTGGGTGTGTTGTTTTTCAGTGCGTCGATCGGGGGCGGCAGCTTTTTCATGAGCACTTCGTCGGAACCGCTGCTTGATGGCTTTCGGGAGATTTTTGGGCACACAGCGAGCAAGCTTTTGTCCGCGGTGGCAGTGCTCGGTCTGGCGGCGTCGTTCCTGGCGGGCAGCTTTGCCGCAGGGCGTAATATCTACTCGCTGTCGCGTGCCGGTTATCTACCGACCGGGCTGTCGGTTACGCATCCGACACGCAATACCCCCAATATTGCGTTGGCGACCGGGGCACTGGCTGCATTGGGTATCCTGATGCTGTGCTGGTTCACCTTTGGCAAAGATAACAACCCGCTGATGGGCGGTATCCTGGTGAGCATGATCGTGTTCGCCGGAATGATTTCCTACATTTTGCAAAGCGTCGCCTACATTCGCTTGAAGCGCTCCTTTACCAGTTTGCACCGGCCTTATCGCAGCCCGTATGGGATATTCGGAGCGATTGCGGTGATCGTGATTGCGGTGGCGACATTGATTTATCAGTTTCTTGATCCATTGTACAAATGGGCCGCATTGGCCGCTGCCTGTTGGTACCTGATCGGGATTGCCTACTTTGCATTCTATCGTCGTCATCGCCTGGTGTTGTCACCTGAAGAAGCATTCGCCGTGAGTGGCGGTCGTGAGGGAAATCCGCAATGAGTAAAGTCAAACTATCCGAAGGCAAGGGCCGTCTGGCCGGTAAAGTGGCCATTATCACCGGAGGCGCTGGTGGTTGTGGCGCTGCCGCAAGTCGGTTGTTCGCGGCTGAAGGGGCCAGGGTGATCATTATCGATTTGAATTCCGATGCAGCAATCAATCTCGCGGCGCAGATCGTTGCCGATGGCGGTCAAGCACTTGGGGTGGGCGCCGATGTCTCGCAGGCCGTTCAGGTGAGTGCAGCCGTCGCGCGAGGGCTGGCTGAATTTGGCCCGGCGGATGTGCTTTTCAACCACGCCGGCACCTTGATCGTGAAACCTTTTCTCGACGTGCAGGAGCACGAGTGGGACTGGCTTATGGCGGTCAACGTCAAGAGCATGTACCTGGTCACCCAGGCCGTGCTTCCACAAATGATCGCCAAGGGCTCGGGCAGTATCGTTTGCACATCGTCGATCTCCGCGCAGTACGCAACCCCGGGTGAGGTCGTATACAACGCCAGCAAGGGCGCCTGCCAGATGTTCGCGCGAGCCATTGCCGTCGAGTTTCGTGATAGAGGTATTCGGTGCAACGCGGTGGCCCCCGGATTTATCCGCACCCCTCACGGCGAGCGGGAAATGCGCGACTTGCAGGCGATGGGCGTGGATGCCAGCGAAGAGGCGATCAGTCAGCAGCAAGGACGACTGTGCGAGCCCGAAGAGGTGGCGCGGGCAGCACTGTTTTTAGCCAGCGATGACGCGTCATTTGTGAGTGGCACACAGCTATTTGTGGACAACTGTTTTTCCGCTGTTTAAGTCATTCGTGGCAAGAAATATGCTTGTTTTTTATCGATGGATTCAGGGTGCGCCTACGCGGCTTGGCACACCGGATAAAGACAAGGGGATGGCATGGCAACTTTAGTTTCGGATCGCAGGCGTTGCATGGATGCCGCGCCCGTCCTTGGCGCATGGCACATAGCTACGCCCGGTCTGGTCGCACAATTGCAGTGTGATGGCTTTGCACGACAGTTGGACGAGGCATTGCGGGCACTTGTAGATTTCGACCAAAGCTGCGTGCTGTTCTACCCATCGGGCGGCTCGCCCGTGTTACTGCACGACAACCTGCAAGGCATTGGCGAGCCAGGTGCGATGCACAGTTATCTCAGCGGTACCTATTTACTGGACCCGGTCTACACCGCCTGTGCGCATGGTCGGGCTTCAGGTCTTTACCGTATGAGCGAATTGGCCCCCGACGCTTTCTTCGAGGGGGATTACTTTAATTCGCCAGACGTGCATCCCTGTATTTCCATGCAATCGGGCACGCTGGCCGAAGAAATCGTATTCATCTGTGCTTTGCCAGGCATTGGGCATCTGGCCTATTCATTGATGCGAATGAATGCCTCCCCGAAGTTTTCATCTGTGCAGTTCGAAGGTTTCCAAATCTGCCAGGCGATGGTCGATGTCTTGTTACAGCGTCACTATCAGGGCGTATGCGCTCATGTCGATGACAGTGCGCAGGCTTTAAGAGAGCACCTGAACAACGCTTTTTCGCGCTTCGCTGCTGATCAGCTAACTCCCCGTGAACAATTGATCGTCAGCATGATCCTGCGTGGACACTCCAGCCTGTCGATCTCACTGCACCTTGGCATCGCAGAGGGCACGGTGAAAAATCACCGCAAGCACCTGTATTGCAAGCTCGGCATTTCCAGTCAATCGGAGTTGTTTCATCTGTTCGTGAACTTTGTCCTCAGCCATACCGCGAATGTCCCGCCCGCCAACGCGGGCAGCGCGATACAGCTCCACGAAGCTTTTGCCAGCTAATGAAAAACAGGTCCGCGATTAATTCAGGTGCCGAGAAAAACGCATGGACTCAGGTCCATGCGTTTTCTGGTTCTGTAATGATGCGAACGTATCACTCGAAGTAGATGGTTTTGGCCGAATCGTACGCCGGTGCATCGAAGCTGATGAACAGCGCCGATTGCTGACCTTCGACGTAATACTTGTGTGGGACATTCTGCGGGATGGAAACGTAATCGCCTGTCTTGAGGATGCGATCTTCAGTCGGCGTGACAACCCGCGCGCTACCACTGAGGAGGATCAGTGAGTGATCGGCATCCGGATGGCTGTGGTTTTTCAACTCGGAGAACATCTCCACGAGATTCACTCGCTTGTCCGCGGTCTTTATCAATGTCCAGCCGCGGTCGCTGGGGTCGTTCCAGCCGGGGGGGCTGGCCATCACTGATTGCTGTTTCTTGACGACGGGAGGAGGGGCTTCGGTGGGCGTGGAAAAATCAACGGCGGAGGCCTTTGCCATGTCGATGACAGGGACATCAAAACCCAGTAGAAGGGGTTTCTCGTGATCCAGCGGCGTCATCTGGTAGGCCTGTCCGGCAGGGATCGCAACATAATCACCGGCACCCAGGGAAACCTCACTGTCGGTGAAATGGAACAGCACCTTGCCTTGCAAAACGATCAGCGTGCGCTCACCGGAATCGTGCCTGACGACGGGGGTCTGCATGTCGAGCCGGATCAGGGTGGTGTGCGATAAAGCGGTTTTATGCATTTCCCAAATGTGCTGGCCGAGCACGGTTTCGTTCGCCGGGCCCTTCATCAAATCATCACGTTCAACCAGCAGCAATTTATCGCTGGCAAAGACCGGGGTTGAAAGCAGCAACAGCCCGCAGATCAACCGTAACCGCCGTGCAACAGGATCAAGACTGAGCATTTTTACACCTCTTCATTGGATGATGTCGCTTGGGGAAACAGTGGAGTGCAAAAGTGGATTCAATCCGCTGCGCAGGACACGGCTGTGCAGTTCGCGGCCTAGAGCCGCTTCGCATTCGGCAGCGACATCCAACAGGCGATCCAGGTCGATGCCAGTGCGTACGCCCATGGATTCCAGCAGGTTGATCCAGTCCTCGGTACTGACGTTGCCGGTGTGCCCGCCACCGTACTTGACCTTGGCCGGATGACCGCCAACACCGCCGAAGGCACAGTCGTAATGCGTGACGCCGACTTCCAGAGCTGCGACGTAATTCACCAGTCCGGTCGCACGGGTGTCGTGAAAATGAGCGATCGGAGTGATCTCGGGAAACGACGCCAGCACGGCGCCGAACAAGCGCTTGACACTCTGCGGTGTCGCGACACCAGTGGTATCGCCAAGGGTGACGAATTTCACGCCGTGTTTGGCAAACTGCTCAACATCCGCCAGTACACTGGCTTCGCTGACGCGTCCTTCAAACGGACATCCAAAAGCGACGGAAACAGTGCCGATCAAACGAAACTGGTTGAGGGCCTTGTCGGCCATCTGCTCAATGTTCAGCCATTGATCTGCTCGGCTGCGCTTGAGGTTTCTGCGCGAGTGGGACTCCGAGGCGGACACCAGCAGGCTGATTTCATTGGCACCGTGACCGGCATCGAGATCCATGACCGCTCGTTCCACTGCTCGCACGTTGGCGCAGGTCGCTTTATAGAACACACCGGTACGACGCTGCAGTCTCTCCAACAGAGCGCTAGCATCGGCAAATTGCGGAATCACGGCGGGATTGGAGTAGGAAGTCGCCTCGATCCTTTGAAAGCCGATGTCAGCAAAACGCTCCACCAACCTGCGTTTGATGTGTGTAGGCAGAAAGTCCGGTTCGTGTTGCAGACCGTCGCGGGCGAAGCATTCACACAGAATCACGTCTCTCATTGGGACCCCTGAGGTGATAACGAAACATGGTTGACATGGTGAACTAAATTTACGAGCATATGGTTAACAGTGTCAACCTGTTGCTGTGTGTTCCGTTACCGCTCATGTATTGCAGATACCTGTGCAACCACCTACGTCCAATGCCAATTTCCGAGGAGTGATCCATGTACACCGACCTGTTGTTTTACATCGACGGCCAATGGACTGCCGGCAGTTCCGGCAACACTGCGGCTGTAATCAATCCTTCGACGGGGGAGACGATCGGGCAATTGCCATTGGCATCAAATGAGGATCTGGATGCCGCATTGGCAGCGGCTGCCAGCGGATTTGAAATATGGTCCGCGACGTCTGCCTACGACCGTTCGGGCATCTTGCGTCGAGCGGCTTCGCTGGTGCGTGATCGCCATGCGCTGATGGCCGAGTGCATGACGTTGGACCAGGGCAAGCCGCTGGCAGAATCGACCATGGAAGCCAAAAGCGCGGCGGACCACATTGAGTGGTATGCGGAAGAAGGGCGACGTGCCTATGGCCGCATCGTGCCTTCACGTAATGCAGCGGTACGCCAATTGGTGGTGCGCGAGCCTGTCGGTCCGGTGGCCGCCTTCACCCCGTGGAATTTCCCGATCAATCAGGCGGTGCGCAAGATAGCAGGGGCCCTGGCAGCGGGCTGCAGCATCATCATCAAGGCGCCGGAGGAAGCCCCGGGCGCCGTGATCGAACTGGTTCGCTGTTTCCATGATGCTGGTGTGCCCAAGGGCGTATTGAACCTTGTGTTCGGTAACCCTGCGCACATCTCCGATTATCTGATCAGATCCCCGATTATCCGTAAGGTGTCCTTTACCGGCTCGACCGCCATAGGCCGACAACTCGGTGCCCTGGCCGCGACACACTTGAAGTTGACGACGATGGAATTGGGCGGACATGCACCGTTTATCGTGTGTGAGGATGCCGATATTGAGGCCGCAGCCACTTTGGCTTGCACCCTGAAGTTTCGCAACGCCGGGCAAGTGTGTGCCGCGCCCTCGCGTTTCTACGTGCATGAAGCAGTATTCGCCCCTTTTTCCCAAAGATTTACCGAGTTGGTAGAGCAGCTCAAGGTGGGCGACGGCTTCGATCCAACCAGTCAGATGGGGCCGCTGGCCAACGCTCGGCGTTTGATGATGGTTCAGGAGTTGCTTGCTGATGCCAGGGAGCTGGGGGCGAAAACGTTAACGGGAGGGAAGCGCATTGGTGACAAGGGCCATTTTTTCCAACCGACAGTATTGGTCGATGTACCGCAACAGGCACGACTCCTCAACGAGGAGCCCTTTGGGCCGGTGGCACCGTTACTACGCTTCAATGACCTGGATAGCGTAATTGCTCAAGCTAACAGCCTGGAGTATGGGTTGGCAGCGTTCGGTTTCACCAAATCGTTGAAAACGGCGACCGAGTTGGGTAATCGCTTACAGGCGGGAATGGTCTCGATCAACCACTTTGGCCTGGCCCTGCCGGAAACTCCGTTTGGTGGAATCAGGGCCAGTGGTCATGGTAGCGAAGGCGGAACAGAAGGCCTTGAGGCTTACTTGACGACGAAATTCATCAGTCAGATAGGCATTTGATGAAAAGCGTCAATGTCACAGCCATAGCAAGGCAATGCCTCTGCATTACCGACTTCTTCGGTAAAACGAAGTAGGGGCTGGTGCAAGAGAAACCAACCACCGGACTTCAATAAGTTTACACGCACACGCTTGAGGCCTGGTTTGACTGTGTTGTCGCAAGACAGCCCCAAGACCACTCAGTCCACGAAAGCTGGGTGGTTTTGGGTTTTCAAAACGTGAGGGCCGACTTCTCCTTGTCGGATGCTGAGCCCGATCAAGGCATCATAGAGCTCTTGCTGCCCAGCTGGCAGAACGGGGAGCAGCGTCGCGCGGCGCTTGTCGACATCGAACCAGGACTCAACCAGCCATCCCACCAGATAGAGCGCCGCAAGGCATCCGCCAGCGGTTGCAACGTTCCCCTGCCATACCAGAGGCTGGTCCACGGGCTCCAGTCCCAGAGCCAGCAAGCCCGATCGTGCGTCCGGGTGTGTAGTCGCCCGGCCGCTGAGCAGCAGCCCAAGCCGTTCGAGAATGAAGGCTCCCGCGCAGATGGAGCCGATTCGCTGACGTCTGGAATCAAGTTCAAACGACGGCAGAAAATCAGGAGCGGCAAGCGCGGCGGGTATCCCCTCCTTGCCGCTGACGAACAGTACCGCGTCGGCGCTATTGGCCTCGGAAAGCGGACCGTGCACTGAAACAGGCAGGCCGTGCGCCGATCGCACGATAGGGCTGGAACCCAATATTCGGACGTGCCAGTCCCCAGTGTTGCGGCCTAAAATGTCCCACATCAGGAATAGGTCGATGTCGGTGAATTGGTCGAAAGCGACCAGAGCGATTGTCTTCAAGGTGAACTCCATGAGATGCAAGAGGGCAATACGCAGAGAACGACACGAAGCTTGCTTTGACGGAGATAGCAATCGAAAGCAGTTCCTGCGCGGTTGAAAACGCTGGGCAGGCGTTCGGCGTCACTCCATATACGTACTCATCAACGGCATAACGTTCGTCCCACATGCTGTTCAACTCCTTGGTCTTTCTACGCTAAATGGCAATTCCGAGCCCCGGCGGATCAGGCGCTGATGAGGTTGCTGAACAGCGGCTCCAATGACAGTCGGGCACGGGTATCCCGGACCGTTGCTCGTACGGCCTCTTCACCGAACACCAAACCCTGAAGGTAGGTGAAGTGCGGGTTGAACAGCCCGAGGGTGTCAAGTACCTGGCGCAGGTAAGACGTTAGAAAGTCCGGTTGCCGTGCCAACTCGCCCTGGTGAAAGCCACCGGAACCGACCAACACGTACACCGGACGATTGCTCAGGAGACCGGTCTTGCCCCCGGGGCCTGAGCTGAATGTCCGGTGAATGCGCAGGACGTAGTCGATCCAGAGTTTGAGCGCGGCAGGGAGCGTAAAGTTGTGCATCGGGGTGGCAATGAGCAGGATATCGCTGCGTTCCAACTCGCCGATCAGCGCTTCGGAGACTTCGAGCGCAGGTGAGTCAAACGGCGTGGTGGTAGCAAGGGCACGGGCGTAGTCCATACCGAGCGGTGGCAGCGGATGCCTGCCCAGATCGCGTTCGACCAGTTCGAGCCTCGGATACCGGTGCCGCAGGGATGCCACTAACTCCAGTGCCAACTGGTTCGCATGGGAAACCTGGCCATTCGGACTGGCATTGATCAACAGCACATTATTCATGCTTGATTCTCTGCCTGAAGGCTTTGCGTGAAGTGCATACCATGGGCCAGCAACCCCTGGCGAAAATAGAAGCGTTGGGCCAACGGCATATGCAGCCCGGTGTCCAGCACGAAATGAGCGCAACCACGCCGCACGGCTTCCTCCCTAACCGCGGTCAATAGCCGCGCCCCCAGACTGCTGCGCTGCCGGTCAGGGCGCACCACCAGATCATCGACGTAGATGAAACGCCCGTAGAGCAGGTTTTCCAGCTCGCGGTAACCGGCCAGGCCCACCGCCTGCTCACCGTCCCACGCGGCCAATAAACGGTAACCTTGCTCAGTCTGCCGAACCAGTTGCCCCACATAGGTGGCCGGGTTGGCGACATGCGGCCGCAATACGCGCATCAGGTCGAAACTCGCCTGAAAGGCCTCCGCGTCTTCGAGGTGTTGAAGTGTGTAAGCCATGTCCGTCGTCCGTTATAGAGAGATAGCAGACCTTAGTGCTGCAATGACTTAATCTACAGGGCCGAAAAATGCATAAATGACTAGGTCATGATCCTTCCCTTCAAGCCAGACCGCAGCCAGTCAGCGCCGATTTATCGTCAGCTTTATCACCGATTTCGTGAATCCATTGCCGACGGTCGCCTGCGGCCGGGAGATCGAGTACCTGCAGTTCGCGCTTTGGCGGCGGAGTTGAACCTGGCGCGCGGCACAGTGGAAGCGGCTTACCAGTTACTGATGGGGGAGGGCTACTTGATCGCTCGCGGAGCCGCCGGGACGATTGTTGCACCGCAACTGGCACCCGTTTCCTCGCCCATACTCCGCCCCCCTGTTGCTTCGACGGAGTACCAGCCCACCCATTACGAGGCACTACCGTCAGCGCTGCAGATGGGGCTACCTGCGCTGGATGCCTTTCCCCGTAAGCTCTGGACAAGATTGGCGGGCCGTCAGCTGCGGCAGGCCGGACTCGAGGGGCTCGTCTACCCGGACCCGCTAGGTCATGCACCCCTGCGCGCGGCCATTGCGGCCTACCTGGGCATTTCGCGGGGTATTACCTGCCGCCCGGAGCAGGTGTTCGTGTGCGCGGGCTATCGCGCGTGCCTGGACCTGATCTGCCACACGCTGATGCACCAAGGTGATACGTGCTGGATGGAAGAGCCTGGCTACTTCATGGCCCGGAACGCCCTGTTGGAAGCCGGCGCACAGTTGGTGCCGGTGCCAGTGGATGACCAGGGGCTTGACGTCGCGCAAGGCATTGCCCGTTGCCCGGAAGCACGCTTTGCAGTGGTCACGCCGACCCACCAGAGCCCGCTGGGCGTGTCGCTGTCACTGCCGCGTCGGTTGGCGCTACTGGACTGGGCCAACCGCCGAGGTAGCTGGATTATCGAGGATGATTACGACAGTGAATACCGCTATCAGGGTAAGCCCTTGCCTGCCCTCAAGAGCCTCGACCAGCAGGGCCGCGTGCTCTACGCCGGTACCTTCAGCAAGGTGCTGTTTCCAGGCCTGCGCCTGGCTTATCTGGTTGTGCCAGCCGAGCAGAGCGACGCGTTCGCCCGTCAGGCGGATCGTCTGCATAACTACTGCCCGCAGCTCCTTCAGGCGACCGTCACAGCTTTCCTCTACGAGGGGCACTTCGCGCGGCACTTAAAGAAAATGCGAAACCTCTACGCACTCCGCCGTCAGTGGCTGGTCGATGCGCTGCACCAACAATTCGGCGAACGTTTATTGATCAATCCGCAGGCGGGGGGCATGCACCTGGTCGCGGGCCTTCGCGAAGGTGATGATGTCGAGCTCACTCAGCGTGCCCGGGCCGTTGGCATAGCCGTCGAACCGCTGTCACAGTGGTACATGGAAGCCAAGCCCAGGCACGGCCTGGTGCTTGGCTTCACGAACATCGCCAGTGCCGATCAGGCATCGACGGTGGCGCTTCAATTGGCTCAAATCATCCAGGGCTGTGAGATTTTCAAACCCGGGCGATTGTTGCCCTTGGCGATAGGTGGCTAGCCCAGGCAGGAGCCTGTTGTGACACCGAATCCCTCGTTGCAACCACCGCATTTTATATTCTGGTGACTCTGTTTTACTTTCTGCTGAACGCCTACGGCAGGCGTGATCAAACGCGCCATTCACTTTTGTTAAATTTATTGACTTCAAAGTCAGCTTCTAGAAAGATGCAGGCCGCCAGACCTGTTTCGATCTTTTCCTAGCCTCAATCACGTCGCACTGACGGCGCTTGCAGACCTGCAGGCCTTAAATTTCGCCAATCGCTATATACAAAAATATATAGCGACGAGCGAAAACGTCAGGTCACGAGGGAATCAGGACCATGGACACCAAAAAAACAAGAGACCCGCACTGGAGTAAACACAATGAAGCTGCAACCCCTGGCCCTGGCCATCACCCTCGGTGGTTTGACCCACCAGGCCATCGCCGCCGGTTTTATCGATGACAGCAAGGCCTCGCTGAACCTGCGCAATTTCTATTTCAACTCTGACAACCGCGAAAGCCAGGGCAACGTGGGCAACGCCGCCTACACCAGCCAGGCCAAGGAATGGGGGCAGGGGCTGCAACTCAACGTGATCTCCGGATTCACCCAGGGCACCGTCGGCTTTGGCCTGGACGCCATCGCCATGACCGGGCTGAAACTGGACAGCGGCGGTCGCGCAGGCAAGGCCGGTATCGACCGCACGCCGGGTGCGCTGTTTCCCTTGGACAGCGACGGCCACGCGGTCGATGAATATTCCAAGGGCGGCGTGACCGGCAAGGTGCGCGTCTCCAAGACCGAAGCACGGCTGGGCACCCTGCAGCCCAAGCTGCCGGTGATCAACTTCAACGACGGTCGCCTGCTGCCGCAAACCTTCGAAGGCGGGCAGGTCACCTCCAGCGAAATCGACGGCCTGACCCTCACCGCCGGTCAACTGCAAAGCACCAAGACCCGCAGCTCCACCGACGATATCGACCTGCGCATCGGCGGCGCGACGCGTCCCGCCGGTACGCCCGCCAGCACCGCGTTGGCCGACTCGGACAGCTTCGTCTTCGCCGGCGGCGACTACAAGATCACCAAGGACCTGACCGCCCAGTACTACTACGGCAGTCTCGAAGACTTCTATAAACAGCATTTCCTCGGCCTGATCCACACTATGGCCATCGGCCCCGGCGTCCTGAAGACTGACCTGCGCTATTTCAACAGCAGCGCCGATGGCAAGAACGGCAACGCGGCCGGACGTGCCCAGGGCTACAAAAGCAGCGGTTTCTGGAGGGCGGGCGACACCCACGCCGGCGAGGTGGACAACAACACCTGGAGCGCTCTGTTCACCTACAGCCTGAGTGGCCATGCCTTTAGCGCCGGCTATCAGCAAGTCTCCGGCGATAGCGCGTTCCCGTTCGTCAATCAGGGTGACGGCGCCACTGCGTACCTGATCACCGACCGGCAGATCGGCAAGTTCCTCAGCGCCGGCGAGCGCACCTGGCTGGCCGAGTACGGGTATGACTTCGTCGTGCTTGGCGTGCCGGGGCTCAAGACTGTGGTCACTTATCTGAGCGGCGACAACATCGATTCCGCCACCGGTGATCGCAAAGAGTGGGAGCGCGACCTGCGCATCGATTACGCGCTGCAAAGCGGTCCACTCAAGGGGGTGGGCATTTCCTGGCGTAACGCCAGCTTGCGTGGCAATGCCAGCAGCGACCTGGATGAAAACCGCCTGATCCTCAGTTACAGCCTGCCGTTGCTTTAAGCACGGCTGAGCGGTCTTTGGCTGCCAGTGCGCAGCCCAGGACCGCCAGGTGATTGGTCAACCACGACAGGAGCATCGCCATGCGTTCCATTTTTTCGACTGTGCAAAGCCTTGTTCGCCCCAGCGCCAAACCCGTGTTGTTGCCTGGCGCAGCCATCGATGTGGCTGAGCAGACACTGGAGGTGGTCGGGCAGGTGCAGAACCCGCTTTGCCTGAGCGTGGCCGACCTGCAAGCCATGCCGGGGTATGACTGGGTGACGCTCACCAGCAATACCTGCGAGGGCAATGCGCAAAAAGCACAGAAAAAGGGTTATCGCGGGGTGTTGTTGCGTGAAATTGTCCTCAAGGCCGGGTTGAAGAGTGATGACCCCAAAGGCTGGAAACGCGCCTATGTGGTGGCGCGAGCCAGTGACGGCTATGTCGCCTTGTTCAGTTGGAACGAACTGATCAATACCGACGTGGGCGATGCGGTACTGGTGGTGTACCGACAACATTCGCACGTGCACACGGAGCTCGGCGAACACCTTTCATTGGTCTCGGGAAGCGATCGTCATTCCGGGGCCCGTCAGGTGAAGATGCTGCGCAGCATTGAACTGTGCAGCATCTTTGGCTGACTCACACACACACAACGCAGCACTGAGGAGAATGCCAATGCCAATGCCAGTGCGCAATTCGCTTGGCCATGATCGACATCCCTCGGTCGAGAAGGTGTTGGCCGGCGAACAGTGGCCGCCCGAATTCGAGGTGGCCCTGAGGGATTTGCTGGAGCAAATGGCCAACGCCGGGCATGAAGTCACGCTGCACAACCTGGGCCGGTTCCTCGGCGACTTTGTGCCGCGCTACACCCTGGACCGTGCCGAGGAATGGCAGGAATGGGCGACCCGGCGCTGGGTCTCGCAGACCAAGCCGGCGCTGGTGGACAAACTGGCGGACGTCTTCATCGGCGGTCAGTGACACCGCTGGCGCTCATTGGTACTCATCATGCCGGCGCCACCAGGGTCCCGTTTCATTGCGGCCCTTGGGCGCGCGGTCAAGCCACTGGTACATGCCCCACAATCCGTCCAGACCCCGCGCGTAGGTGGAGTAGGTGTGATAGATCTCGCCGTCATCCAGCACAAAGGTACTCAGCCCTGGCCGGTCGCGGGTATAGGTCGGCGCATCGGTGCCACAGGTCGCGGCGAACTGTTTCACCGGTTCCGGGATCTGGCTGGTGTCCATCGCGTGCCCGCCGCGCTGATAGTTGTACTCGACCAGCCCTTCACGCTGCTGGGCTTCGGTGAAGTAGACGTTGAAGTCGGCAGTGAAATCGCTATCGGCGGCCGAGGCCCAGGGGAAGGTCCAGCCCATTCGGCGCTTGTAAGCCTGCAGTTTCGCCAACGGCGCGCGGGATATCGCCATCAGGGTCACGTCGTGGTTCGCCAGGTGGATGACGACGGGGTCGAAGCCATCGGCGATGGCTGAGCAGGAAGGGCAGCCGGCCGTGTAGTCGGGGCCGAACATGAAGTGGTAGACCAGCAGTTGCGAGCGCCCTTGAAAGAGTTCGGCCAGGGTGGCGCTGCCGTTGTCGGTATCGAAGCGATAAGCCTTGTCGAGGCGAACCCATGGCAATGCCTGGCGTTGCCTGGCCACTTCATCGCTGCGTCGGGTCAGGGCCTTTTCCGCTTCGAGCAGTTGCAAACGTGCCGCCAGCCATTGCTCCCGGGTCGCGGTTTTGTGCGTGTTCATCGTTGTGCGCTCCTGGTGAAAGGTCGTGATTTAGACTAAACCCGGGTATCGAATGATGGGAGTGACAAGCGTGGCGGGATTTCCATGGACTCGATGATCACGGCAGCCGCACAGGCGCTGGCGGCGGGCAATCCGCTGGGCGCACTGGATCGTGTGGCCTTGCGCGACGATGCGCCGGCACTGGCCCTGCGCGGTATCGCCATGGCGCAACTGGGCGATCTGGTGCGGGCCCGGGCGCTGGTCAAGCGTGCGCAACGGGCCTTTGCGCCCAGGGAAGTGCTTGCCCGGGCACGCTGTGTGGTGGCCGAGGCCGAAATCGCCCTGGCTTCGCGGGAACTCGGCTGGCCGGTCAAGGCGCTTGAAACAGCGCGAATCACCCTTGAAAACCACGGTGACCGGGTCAATGCCGCCCATGCGCGCTATCTGCAAATCCGCCGTTTACTCTTGATCGGGCAGCTCGACGAGGCGCAGCAGTTGCTGGCCGAACTCGACCCCGGCCCATTGCCGCCGGCCTTGCGGGCAACCCATGAGCTGGTTCTGGCGGGTATCGCCATTCGCCGCCTGCAATCGCACGAAGCGCGGGAGGCGTTGAAGAGGGCCGGGCACGCAGCCAGTCAAACAGGGATCGCCGCGCTGATGGCTGAAGTCGAACACGCAGCACGACTGCTCGATGCCCCCGCGGCACGCCTGATTGCCCAAGGTGAGGCACGGCCGCTGTTGCTCGATGAAGTGGAAGCGTTGCTCAGTTCAACGTCGCTGGTGGTGGATGCCTGCCGGTACGCTGTGCGTGGCTGTGGCATGTCGGTGTCGCTCGCGACGCGGCCGATCCTGTTCGTGCTCGCCCGTGTATTGGCCGAGGCGTGGCCCGCGGACGTTGCGCGGGAAACGCTGATCGCCCGGGCGTTCCGCCTGAAGCTCTCGGATGAATCCCATCGCGCCCGGCTTCGTGTGGAAATCGGCAGGCTGCGTAAAGCACTCGAGCCGTTGGCCGGCGTCATCGCGACGGCTCGCGGTTATGCCCTGCAAACGCCGGTGTGTACGCAGGTGGTGACACTGGCGCAACCGGTCGAGGAAAAATTTGCCGCGGTATTTGCCTGCCTTGCCGATGGTGAGACGTGGTCGAGTTCCGCCCTGGCACTGGCGCTGGGTACCAGCCAGCGCACAGTGCAACGGGCGCTCGATACGCTGGCGGCGCAGGGCAAGGTGCAGTGGTTTGGCCGTGGCCGCGCGCGGCGCTGGATGACACCGMCCGTGCCGGGATTCGCGACGACCTTGTTACTCCCGGCACCGCTGCCGGGTGGCTAGGATGAACGCCACCAACCCCCATCGAGGAATGCCAGATGAAACACTCAACTGCTGAAATCATTCGTGAGTATGGCCCGTTTGCCGATGTCGACCATGTGTGCGGCGTCACCTGGGACGGCGAAAAGGTCTGGTTCGCGAGCAACAGCAAAATCAACGCCCTGGATCCGGAAAGCGGCAAGGTGCTGAGCTCGATCGATGTCGCTGCCCATGCCGGCACCGCGTTCGATGGAGAACATCTGTTCCAGATCGCCGAAGACCGCATCGACAAAATCGACCCCCGCACCGGCCGCATCCTCTCGACGATCCCCGCCCCCGGCGCAGGCACCGATTCGGGCCTGACCTGGGCCGAAGGAACGTTGTGGGTGGGCCAGTACCGCGAACGCAAGATTCACCAGATCGACCCCAAGACCGGCAAGATCCTGCGCACCATCGAATCCAACCGTTTCGTCACCGGCGTGACCTGGGTGCAAGGTTCGCTGTGGCATGGCACCTGGGAGGGCGACGAGAGTGAGTTACGTCGCATCGACTCGCAAACCGGTGAAGTACTGGAGAGCCTCAAGATGCCGGAAGGCGTCGGCGTGTCGGGGCTGGAGTCCGATGGCGGCAAGCGGTTCTTCTGCGGTGGCGGCAATAGCGGCAAGGTGAGGGTGGTGCGTCGGCCTGCATGAGGCGCGGATTGCCGGGTGTAACCTGTGCAGGAGCGAGCCTGCTCGCGATAGCGGTGGGTCAGTCACACCGATGCTGGCTATAAGGACGCTATCGCGAGCAAGCTCGCTCCCACAGGGTTAGTGGATGTACGCAAAATCTGCGAGCAACCGAAATCACTGTGGGAGTGAGCCTGCTCGCGATAGCGGTGGGTCAGTCACACCGATGCTGGCTRTAAGGACGCTATCGCGAGCAAGTCGGATCGCCGCACCGTCGCTCCCACAGGGGTTAGTGGATGTACGCAAGATCTGCGAGCAACCGAAATCACTGTGGGAGCGAGCYTGCTCGCGATAGCGGTGGGTCAGTCACACCGATGCTGGCTATAAGGACGCTATCGCGAGCAAGTCGGATCGCCGCACCGTCGCTCCCACAGGGTTAGTG
>NZ_JBFREX010000012.1:0-129642 GCF_052114525.1 Pseudomonas sp. KB_15
GCGCTGCGAAGCAGTCGTAAAATCAGTCATTGCGGTACGTCAGGCAGGCCGCGTCAGCTGGACTCACGACTGCTTCGCAGCCGAACGCAGCCTCGCGGGCTCGGCAGCTGCTACAAAGGGAGTCGCGGCTGAAATTGCTTAACTGAACGACCGCGAGCGCGAGCGCGAGTAATCATCGTGAACCAATTGTGAAATTATTTGAGTTGCCAGGGGTGGCAGGGCATGAGCCGTTGCGGAAGCAGTGCAGACTGCTCCCGCTTGAAAGGAGGGGGTCAGGCGAGTGGGGCGCGTTGCGTCACAGCCAGGGGCTGCGTCTGACCGGCTTGCAGCAGTAGCCGCAACTGCGCCAGCTCCTGTTTCAATTGATCGCGTTCGTCCTTCAACTGACGCAATTCATCGCGACGGATAGTGACGTAAAGGGTTTGTGCTGGCAGTGCGGTGTGTACTGTGCCCATTGCTCACCTCGCAAATGGCGTGTCTCAACTGTAGGTCCGCCTCGAAATCAACGGCTGATCTACTATCGGCGCCAATTTTGATTTCTTTTGCCCCCGAAGGGAACTTTTTTATTTTTCATTGTCGTTGTGTCTTCGGTTTGATTACCGACGTTATCCATCAGGATCGGGCACAATGCCCGGAAACTTCGTGCCAACGCTCTGGACTAACCCCATGAGTCGCGTTGGGCTATAACCTTTGACACACATTTTATTTGTAGTAGGGAGCATCAGCACATGCAACTCGGGATTATTGGACTGGGCCGCATGGGCGGCAATATTGCACGGCGCCTGATGCTCAACGGGCACACCACCGTTGTTTACGACCGCAATACCGCCTTTGTCGAAACCTTGTCCGCTGAGGGTTCCACCGGCGTCACCGATCTGCCAGCGCTGGTCGCTGGCCTGGCCAAGCCGCGTGCGGTGTGGGTCATGCTGCCGGCCGGCGCGCCGACTGAAGAAACCATCGACACCCTGAGCACCTTGCTCGAACCCGGCGACACCATCATCGACGGCGGCAACACCTTCTATAAGGACGACATCCGCCGGGCGAAAACCCTGTCGGAAAAAGGCCTGCATTACATCGACGTCGGTACGTCCGGCGGCGTCTGGGGCCTGGAACGTGGTTACTGCATGATGATCGGCGGCGATGCCGCGACCGTTAAGCGCCTCGACCCGCTCTTCGCAACCCTGGCCCCCGGAATGGGCGACATCCCGCGCACCAAGGACCGCAAGTCCGACGACGATCGTGCCGAGCGTGGCTATATTCACGCAGGTCCCGCTGGCGCCGGGCATTTCGTGAAGATGATCCACAACGGCATCGAATACGGAATGATGCAGGCCTTCGCCGAAGGCTTCGACATTCTGCAAACCAAAAACAGCGAGAGCCTGCCGCAAGACCAGCGTTTCGACCTGAACGTGGCGGACATTGCCGAAGTCTGGCGTCGTGGCAGCGTGGTGTCGTCGTGGTTGCTCGACCTGACTGCCGACGCCCTGGCCAGCGATCCGAAACTCGACGGTTTCTCCGGGTCCGTGGCCGACAGCGGTGAAGGTCGCTGGACCATCGAAGCCGCCATGGAGCAAGCGGTGCCGGTACCGGTGCTGTCGAACTCGCTGTTCTCCCGCTACCGTTCGCGTGGGCAAGGCACCTTTGGCGACAAGATTCTCTCGGCCCAGCGCTTCGGCTTCGGCGGCCACGTGGAGACCKCGAAAAAATGACCCAYGTGATCCGCAGGAAATCCAAGGCAGAGCCCGCACCACCGACGACGTTGTTTGTGTTYGGCGCCCACGGTGACCTGGTCAAGCGTCTGTTGGTGCCGGCGCTGTATAACCTCAAGCGCAATGGGTTACTCGGGGATGGACTGCGGATCATCGGCGTTGACCACAACGCCATCAGCGATGAAGGCTTTGCGCAAAAGCTCGAAGACTTCATTCGAAACGAGATGGCTGGCAAGGGTGACCACACCCTTGATCCAGCGGTCTGGTCCAGACTCGCCAAAGGCATCAGCTACGTCCAGGGCGATTTCCTGGACGACAGCACTTATCAAGCGCTGGCGGCGAAAATCGCCGACAGCGGAACCGGCAATGCGGTGTTCTACCTGGCCACCGCACCGCGTTTCTTCAGTGAAGTGGCACGCCGTCTCGGTGCCGCCGGCTTGCTGGAGGAGACCCCCGAGGCGTTCAGAAGGGTCGTGATCGAAAAGCCCTTCGGCTCTGACCTGCAAACGGCCGAAGCCTTGAACGCTTGCCTGCTCAAGGTAATGACGGAAAAGCAGATCTACCGGATCGATCATTATCTGGGCAAGGAAACCGTGCAGAACATTCTGGTCAGCCGTTTTTCCAACAGCCTGTTCGAAGCGTTCTGGAACAATCACTACATTGATCACGTGCAGATCACCGCCGCCGAAACCGTCGGCGTGGAAACCCGTGGCAGTTTTTACGAGCACACCGGCGCGCTGCGGGACATGGTGCCCAATCACCTGTTCCAGTTGCTGGCGATGGTGGCGATGGAGCCTCCCGCCGCGTTTGGCGCCGATGCGGTGCGCGGCGAGAAAGCCAAGGTCGTCGGTGCGATCAGGCCCTGGACGGTCGAGGAGGCCCGCGCCAATTCGGTGCGTGGCCAATACGCCGCGGGTGAGATCGACGGCAAGGCACTGCCGGGCTATCGCCAGGAAGACAAGGTCGCAGTCGACAGCAATACCGAAACCTATGTGGCCCTCAAGGTCATGATCGATAACTGGCGCTGGGTCGGCGTGCCGTTCTACCTGCGTACCGGCAAGCGTATGAGTGTGCGTGACACCGAGATCGTGATCTGTTTCAAGCCGGCGCCCTATGCGCAATTCCGCGATACCGAGGTCGATGAGTTGCAGCCGACCTATTTGCGCATTCAGATCCAGCCCAACGAAGGCATGTGGTTCGACCTGTTGGCCAAACGGCCCGGTCAGGCCCTGAAGATGGATAACATCGAGCTGGGGTTTGCCTACAAGGACTTCTTCGAGATGCAGCCGTCCACCGGCTACGAAACCCTGATCTACGATTGCCTGACGGGTGATCAGACGTTGTTCCAGCGCGCCGACAACATCGAAAACGGCTGGCGCGCCGTGCAGCCGTTCCTGGATGCCTGGCAGCAGGATTCCAGCCTGCAGAGCTATGCCGCCGGGGAAAACGGCCCCAAGGCCGGCGAAGAATTGCTGACCCGCGACGGTCGTGTCTGGCATCGTCTCGGATAACGCGGATCTCCTGTGGGAGCGAGCTTGCTCGCGATGGCGGCCTGTCAGGCACAGGGATGTTGAATGTGCCGCCGCCATCGTCGGAACGCCGCCCGGAGCAAGCTCGCTCCCACAGGGGCGGCGGTGTCAGAGCCAGTAGCTCACCGCATACCACCCGAGCAAGCCCATCACCACGGTGTACGGCAACGCCATCCAGACCATCCGCCCATAAGACAGGCGCACCAGCGGCGCAATCGCCGAGGTCAGCAAAAACAGGAACGCCGCCTGACCATTGGGTGTAGCCACGCTCGGCAGGTTGGTGCCGGTATTGATCGCAATGGCCAGCGTCTCGAAATGCTCACGGGTCATCTCACCCGCCATGAATGCACGCTTCACTTCGGTGATGTAAATGGTTGCCACGAACACGTTGTCGCTGATGGCGGATAACAGACCGTTGGCAATGAACAGCATGCCCGGTTGTTGGTCCGCCGGCAGCGTCAGCACCCAGTGGATCAACGGGGCGAACAGCTGTTGATCGTGAATCACCGCGACCACGGCGAAAAACACCACCAACAATGCGGTGAACGGCATGGCGTCCTTGAACGCGGTGCCGAGACGGTGTTCGTCGGTGATGCCGGTAAAGGCAGTGATCAATACGATCACCATCAAACCGATCAAGCCCACTTCGGCAATGTGAAACGCCAGCCCGGCAATCAGGATCAATGCGGCAACGCCTTGCACCAGGAGCGCAGCACGCTGGCGTGAGGTGCGCGCGGCGTTGTCTTCGGCGGCGTAGTTGGCCAGCACCGTTCGGACGTTATCCGGCAGCAACGTGCCGTATCCGAACCAGCTCAGCTTTTCCAGCAGCACGCATGTCAGCAGTCCGGCAACCAGCACCGGCAAGGATACCGGCGCAACCCTGGAAAAGAACTCGGAGAAGTGCCAGCCCATTTCATGGCCGATCAGCAAGTTCTGCGGCTCGCCGACCAATGTGCAAACGCCACCCAGCGCGGTGCCCACGGCACCATGCATCAGCAGGCTGCGCAGAAAGGCGCGAAACTGTTCGAGATCGCCTTGATGCAGGGTGGGCAGATGTTTGTCGTCGTTGAACTCGCTGTCCTGACGCGGATCGTTACCGGAGGCGACACGGTGATACACCGAGTAAAAACCCACGGCGGCACTGATGATCACGGCGGTCACGGTCAAGGCATCGAGAAACGCCGACAGAAAGGCCGACAAAAAACAGAACATCAGGGCCAGCAGGGCCTTGGAGCGAACCCCGAGCAGCAAACGCGAGAACAGGTACAGCAACAAGTCCTTCATGAAGTAGATGCCGGCCACCATGAACATCAGCAGCAGGATCACCGGGAAGTTGTGCAACAACTCGTCGTACAGCGCCTGGGGCGTGGTCATCTTCAGCAACAGGGCTTCAATCATCAGCAGGCCGCCGGGCATCAGCGGATAACATTTGAGCGCCATGGCCAGGGTGAAGATGAACTCCAGAACCAGCAGCCAGCCGGCCGCCACCGGGCCTGCGGTCCACAGCACCAGGGCATTGAGAATGAGGAAACCGACGATGCAGGCCTTATACCAACGGGGCGAGTGCCCGAGAAAGTTGTGCGCGAACGCCTGGGCCATTGAACCGGACATCGGCTGCTCCTTGTTTTAAGAAGCGCGCAAATTGCCGTAAGCGGACGAGAAGATCAAGCGCAGGAAAAATACATCGGTTTAGCCCAGATATCGCGCGACGACGGCCTTGTAGCTGCCATGCAACGAATAGCCGCCAGCTACGATGTTTCCATCGGCCTGCACCGCGACACAGGTGGCAGTATCCAGGCTGGGGCCGAGGCGGGTCCGCGTACAGCCGCAGCCTTTGCCAAAGTGGCGATCGGGACGGCCGTTGGGCAGGTATCGCCCCAGAATGAAGTCTGCTTCAACGCCGCCGATGGTGGCGCCCGCCGTCAGCACACGGCCATCGGGCTGTAACTGCGCGGCGTTCCACTGGCATCCGCTGTGACCGATTTTCAGTCGCTGCGGTTGTCCGCCGTTGCAATGATTGTCGGGGCGGCCGTTGCTGTGCATTTTAAATGTCAGGCAGTGCATCGGCTCGCAACTGCTGCCAAAACACAGGATGTCGCCTTCGTTTTGCTGGACCACCTGACTGACCCGGGCGCCATGCCCTTGCGCCTTGAAGGTCATGAATCCATCGACGGCAAAACGGTCGTCGAGGCGCCCGTCCGGGTGATAGCGTGCCAGCAAGCCTTCTTCAGGGAAGTTGATCGATCCACCGACCAGAATTCGGCCATCACGTTGTAGCGTCAGGCTGCTGAGCCAGGTGTTCATCAGCAGGTGCCTGACCACGACAAAGCCGCGGTCATTGAACGAGTAGTCCAGCGAGCCTTCGACATCCAGCCGTATCAACATACCGGCGTGATCGGCCAGTTCGTAGTGATGGTTGGCCAGGATCAGGATTCGACCGTCTTGTTGGACGCCGATATCGCAGGCTTCGGCGCCGGGTACACCGGGGGGGAGCCAGGCATCGCGTATGCCCAGGGACAGACCGCCAGGCAATCGCACGACACAGCGACCATTATCACCAAAGCGTCGAACCAGCCGACCCTCCTGATCCAGCAATGCCAGGGCCGGGAGCGTGCGGTGCGCATTTTCGTATTGCAGGCCGGCCAACAGGATATTGCCGTCGGGCATGACCAGAACCTTGGCACCCATGGCTTCGAACCCCGGCTCGAATTGCCCGATGACACTGCCTTGATTGCCGAATGCGAGGTCTGCGGAACCATCCTCCAGCAAACGGGCCAGACCAAAGCGGCTGCCATCGGCCATGAAGACTTTAGCGGCTACCAGCAAGCGACCCTGCGCATCGATCGCAACACCATTGGCCAGGCTGGAAAGGCTATCGGCGAAATACACCTGGGTCTTGCCATTGGCGGCAAACGTTTTATCGAGGACTCCGGCGTTGTTCCGGGTGGTGGAGTAGGCAAAAGCCGACTGGATTGACATGCGTCGCATCTCCTTGCGAGTCGTCATGATCCAGAAGTTTGGCTGGCGACTGATAAGGAAAATATTCAACCCCTGAATGAAGGGATGCACAACTCTAATAACTAACAAGCGGAGGGTCGTTGTGTGCCACAACAGTGTCTTTTCGAACCATTGGCAAGCCTGCAAAGTATCAGGCGTATGCAAAGTTCGAACTGAACAGCGTCAAATAGTGCGCAGGGCCAGAAAATTCAGCGAACTAATGACAGGAGGAGGGCGCGGATTACCCCGGAGTAATCCGCAAAACAATTAGTTTGGCATCGACCACGACTGCAGTGTGTAACCTTCCTGGCTCAATTCGGCGCGGGCCTGTTCCAGCAGCAGTTCGAGTTGTGCGGGATCGGAGTAAGCGCTGCTTGGGATCTGCTTGCGGCCAATGCGGGTGCTGGTGCGGTCGATAACGGTCAGGCTGAGTTCGCCATTACCGTCTTGTGGTGCCCAGGCCACGCATTTGAATGGTTTAAATGCGCGGTCGGCAATCAGCAGTGCTTCGTTGATACGGAGCGGGGCGTTCATGGGGTCTTCCTCTGCATGCCCAATCAAGTGATGTGCCGATGGTTGGGCTTACCGTTCGGCTGGTTACTTGTACTGATGCCCGCAACCGGGGTTCGGGTCACACACAATCAAAAGAAATTTCCACTTTATTTCAAATGCTCAGGAATGAGCCTGACATTGAAAGCTGAATGAAAGGAAAGAGTCGTTAGGTAACTAACAAAATCGCAGCTTATAACTGGTTGTATAGCGCCCCTATAGTTAAACGGTACAAGGACCTGTCAAATTCTTGCTAATGTTACAGTCGGGTCCGCCAAATGACTGTTTTTAATAAATTTTCATAAATTTGGCGCCAAGGAATTGTCATGAGCGATGCGCCTGCTTTACGACGTCTATTAGTGGTGGACCCCTGTGACGATTGCTATCGTCTGCTCCCTGGATTGCGCTCTATCGGTTGGGACGTTGACAGCTGCACACTGGAGAACGCCACCGACCGAACCTGTGACGTGGGTTTGTTACGCTTGCAGCCCTTTCACCTCGAGCACCCGGACGCTGTCAAAGAACTGATCAGCCGCAGCGGCACCGAGTGGATAGCCGTACTCAATCAGGATGTGCTGCGACTGCAAAATGTCGGCGACTTCGTCTGTGAGTGGTTTTTTGACTTTCATACCTTGCCATTCGATGTGTCCCGGGTTCAGGTAACACTGGGCCGGGCGTTTGGCATGGCGCGGTTGCGCGGGCAGGGTACGGTCCATGTTGACCAGCCCGAGCACGAATTGCTGGGCGACAGCAAACCTATCCGTGAACTGCGAAAGCTGTTGAGCAAACTGGCTCCGACCGAATCTGCGGTGTTGATTCGGGGTGAAAGCGGCACTGGCAAGGAACTGGTCGCCCGAACCCTGCATCGTCTGTCCCAGCGTCACAGCAAACCCTTTATTGCGATCAATTGTGGTGCGATTCCCGAACATTTGATCCAGTCCGAGCTGTTTGGCCATGAGAAAGGCGCATTTACCGGCGCGCACCAACGCAAGATCGGACGGATAGAAGCCGCCAACGGTGGCACTCTGTTTCTCGACGAGATCGGTGACCTGCCACTGGAGYTGCACGCCAACCTGCTGCGGTTCCTCCAGGAAAAACACATCGAGCGGGTGGGCGGCAGTCAGCCGATTCCGGTGGATGTGCGGGTTCTGGCGGCGACGAACGTCGACCTTGAAGCCGCCATCGAGAAGAAACGCTTTCGCGAAGACTTGTATTACCGCTTGAACGTACTGCAAGTGGCGACCGTTCCGCTGCGCGAGCGCCATGGCGACCTGGCGACGCTGGCCAACCACTTCTCCCATTTCTACAGCCGTGAAACCGGGCGCCGCCCACGCAGTTTCAGCGAAGACGCGTTGATTGCCATGGGTAAACACGACTGGCCAGGCAATGTTCGCGAACTGGCCAACCGCGTTCGTCGCGGGTTGGTGTTGGCCGAAGGCCGGCAGATCGAGGCCCGTGATCTGGGGTTGATCAGTCAGCATTCAATCTCCGCGCCGATGGGCACCCTTGAAGAATACAAGTCCCGGGCCGAACGCCAGGCATTGTGCGATGTATTGACCCGCCACAGCGATAACCTGAGTGTCGCCGCCAAAGTATTGGGTGTGTCGCGACCGACCTTCTACCGGTTGTTGCACAAGCATCAGATTCGTTGAATTCCTGCTTCAAACAAAAAGACCGCTGCAATGGAAATTGCGGGCGCGGCGCGCTTGAGTCGATCGCCAGTAATCGAGCGTCGACCGGCTGCTCCTACAGGCGCGGTCTCTTGTGGGAGCTGGCTTGCCCGCGATGGTCGTTAACGATAACGCGTGTGGACTGGATGAACGCGGCGCACTTGAGTCCATCGCCAGCAAGGCTGGCTCCTACAGTTTCAGCGTGGGCACGCTTCCGTGTAGGAGCTGGCTTGCCAGCGATGGTCGTTAACGATAACGCGTGTGGACTGGATGAACGCGGCGCATTCAAGTCCATCGCCAGCAGGCTGGCTCCTACAGTTTCCCGGGATTGCGTGAAGAGCCTATTTAGTTCAGGTCAGAAGTAGTAAGGGAATTTCAGGCTGAACTGGAAATCCGGGGCGTCGTCCGTCAAGCCGATGGACAGGTTGGGTACGATGGTCAGGTTGTCGGTGGCCGCAATGGTCATGCCGATGTTGAAATAACCGGCGTTGGCATCGCTGGAAACCACCGATTGCCAATCCCCGCCATCTTCCTTGAGCTTGCTTTTGCGTTGCACCAGGTCGGAGACCGAGAACGACATACTCATCTTTTCGTTCAGGGCGAACGCAATGCCGGCGCCAATCTGGAAGCTGTCGCCAATGCGTACTTTGCCCGGGGTCTTGACCGCCGGGTTGGAGCTGATGTCGTCGAAAGACTCTTCCAGGTTGTGCGTGTAGGACAGGCTGCCGAACAGCACTGCCGGATCGAAGGTCTTGACCAGGGAGATCCCCGGCGTAACCGACCAGACGCCGTTACCGGTAGGCAAGGATTCAGGCACGGCCAGGTTGGAGTTATTGTCCACACGAATCAGCTTGATGCCGAACGGATCTTTGCCAGTCGGCGCCTTGACGCGCAAGGTCACCACGGCATCCGGCGTGTTGGCCGACTCGTCGAGGAATTTGTAGGCGATACCGAAGTTGACGTCGCCTATGGCCGGGGATTCCTTGACGGTGTCTTCGGTGGTGACGTTGGCGGCGCCGTTATTGCCGCCACCGGACTGGTACGTGGACTGACGGTAGACCACCGGCACGTTCAGGTCGAACTGCCAGCGATTGTTGAAGTTGTAGCGGCCGGTGAGGTCCAGCGTCCAGGTGTCGGCCTTGATCCGGTCCAGGTTGATGGCACCGAGAAAGATCGAGTCCAGGGCGAGAAAGCCGTTGAGGACCAGTTGGCGGGTATCGTATCGGGAGTAGGTTATCCCGGTTTCGAAGCTGAACTTGCCACCGCCGAAGAACCCGCTGGCCTCGTCATACAGGTTTGAAACGCTTTGCGCCGGTTGTGAGTCATCGGTCAGCGATTGTCCATAAGAGCTGCCGCTGCCCCCGGCGGCCCCCCCTGAAGCCGCCGCGGCACCGGTGCCGGTGGCGACGTTGGGATTGCCCTTCAGGTCCGCTGGCGACTTGGCCAGGCGTTTGGGAGGKGGTGAAGCGGGCTGTTCTTCGACCTGGCGAACCCGTTGCTCGAGAACCGCCAGGGCTTTTTGCTGGACTTCGTATCGTTGTTTCATCTCCAGAAGTTCTTTTTTGAGAGCCTCTAATTCCGGGTCAGGTGCTGCCTGCACCATCGCCACCGGGAGTAGAGAGCACAAGCATATGACTGCACGCAGTGATACCGATCGGTACATGAAAAAGCCGTCCATTTGTGCCCAATGGTCGTGTTTCAGCGTAGCTCAATACCCCAAGGTCCGTAATGCAGCGAGTTGGTTCAGGTTGTAGCCCAATGCAACAGCACTCGGGCCTTTATTGTCGAGCACCACGTTGAGTCGAGTCATGTTGTTGACCACATTGCTGTTGCCCAGCAACCGGGTGTCTTGCAGTAACCCGCCTTGGGCGACTTGTTGCAGGCTTGAGCCCTGGTTGTTGTTGGCGGTGATGGCCACCTGAACGCCGCCACCGGTCGCGGACACAGCAACACTGCCTGCACCATTGCTGCCGGTGATGGTTTGACCGGCTATCAGCGCCTGGCCCCGTCTCGGCACCGGCACCGGCGCAGGGGCCGTGCTGGCCTCTTTCACGTTGATGGCGATCTTGTTGTTTGAGCTGTTGCCATCGCCGGCGGCCCGTGTGACCTGGGTGATGCCCTGAGAGGTGCTCAGTCCGGCGCCACCCGTTACATTACCGGTGCCCGAGCCGGTGCCCGAACGGTTGCCCGAACCGGTACCCGAGTTGCCCGAACCGCCTTTACCGCTGTGTTCGATGGTTGAAACATAGAACTCGGGCTTGACCGTTTCGGCTTGAAGTTGCATCGAGGTGGATGCCCCGATCAGATCACCACTGGCGTTGCGCCAGGTACTGCTCATGACAACACCGAAGCTGATGATCCGCCCCGGCATCACATACCGGCCACGCAACTCGGCCAGTTCCTGGTCCTTGATTTCGATGGGTCTGAACTCATCAGCAAAACCTGAAGTGGTCGCTGCCAGACAGGCAGTGACCACCCAATACGAGGTTTTCATTTGCTGCTCCCGGAGCATCCTGCCCCCTGTCATCTTATAGGCGATTAAAAGAAGTCGCTCTGTATGAAACCAAAATCCATCAATTCGGCATCTTTGACCGGGTTGAAGTTATCCAGCTTGTTCTTGGCTGTCAGCGGTTGCGGTGGACTGCGTAACGCATTGGTCTTTTCGTACCCCGGACCGACAATAGCGAAGATAATGCCATTCCAGCCTTTGACAAAGTCATCATGGGAGTAGCGTTTGTGACCGAGCACCGGGTCGCCGATGTAGACCCAGTTCTTGTCCGCCCGCTGCAACACCACGAAGTGCTTGTAGCCGCGAATTTCCATCAGTACTACCACCGGAATCGTCACGGCATCGAGTCTTTCAGGCGGGATCTTGTAGCCCCGGGCGCGCATGCCGATGCTTTCTATGTAGCGCTTCATGTCCAGCATGGAAAAACCCTGGGTACGCACAAGGTCCTGGTCTGCGTAGACCAGCATGCCTTTGATGATGTGCTCCTCATCGACGTCGAGCCAATAGGCCTGGCGCAGTATCGTTGCCAGCGCGGCGGCGCCGCAGCTGAAATCGGTTTTTTGTTCGACGATGTCGCTGAACTTGCGCTCACGCAAACTCTGTACGTGCTTGTACACCAGCACACCACCCGGCAGGGCGGCAACCGGCATCTGTGCAGCCTGGGTCAGGCCAGACAGGCAGAGCAGGGCGAAAAGGGCAGTCTTACGCATCATCGATACGCCTTGTGACTGTGGAACAGCCCCATCGCCAGGACTTTCATGGCGGTCGCGATTATGGACATGATTTACAACCCGCGGCGATGGACAGCGAGTTGCTTTGCTGGTTGCCGACGCCGGACGATACGTTGGCTCCGCCGTTGCCGGAGAAGCTGTTCATCGAGCCCGTGATCGAAGCATTGTTGGTTACAGGAGGCCTCCAGCCTTCTGGCGTCATCACTTGCTGGGTGGTTATGCCGGACAGTCCGAGTACACCCAAGGGTACGAAATCAGTCCTGGCGTTGTTGGTGACGTTCAGCCCGGACGTACTTTGGTTGGCCGCCGCCGCGGCTACTGCGACACGGCCACCCGATACGGCAATCGCCAGGTTGTTTTTCTGTTGGTTGAAGTCGCCGGTGGTCACGTTGATGCCGATGTTGCCGGAACCGCTGTTGCCAGCGTTATTGAGCGTTGTGTTGTTGGTGTTGGAGTGGTTCCTGGCGGTGTTGCCGGTGCTCTTCTGAGTCGCGCTGGAGACGGTGACGGCGGAGCCGAAGATGAAGGCTTCGTCAGCCGTGGCAAGGGCGGCGGCGTTGTCTTGCTGGTTGCCGTTACCGGCTGCAACGTTGGCGCCCATGTTGCCGTTGGAGTTGTTCAGGGAGTTATCGATTTTAGCGTCGTTTTGGGTGCCCCGGTTCACTACCCTGCTGTCACTGCTTTCCTGCGAGTCCAGTACGGCGGCCCCAGCCCCGGCGCCTGCGGTAATCTGCAGAATCTGTTCCAGCGACGGGCCGTTAGGCTGTTGGTTGCTGCCCTGCCCATTGCCCTGCGCGGGATCATCAACACCGGCTGCCTGGGCTGCGAATGCCATCACTGCTGCCAGGGCGAAAGCCAGTGGTTTGAGAGCAGTTGTCGGGTTCATGGTGCTTCTCCGAGCTCATTGGTTGGTCAAGTGTTGGTACGTCCCTAATCGCACTGTATCGGGGTCAATCAGAGACCCGGATACTCAGGGTGTTAGCCATTCGGTTCCCCACCCCGGCACTCTGGTTCACCTGGATCACGCCCCGGCTGCCGGTGAAGGCCTGGTCGCTTGTCACGACCTGGCGACTGCCGTTTGGGGTGCCAGTTGCTCCCGAGTTCGGTAACAACGCCACGTTCTGTTGAGAAAGGGCACTATCGTCAACGGCTTGCGGTGCAGCTCCGATGCTGATGCGCATGGCGTTGGCCATCTGGTTGTTCGCCCCGGCACCCTGGTTCACGCCCAGTACGCCGTTGCCATTACTGAAGGAGGTGCCGCCGATATTGGCCGTCGCATCCATCGACGGATTGGCGGGCGTGGTGATGCTCTGCCTGACGCTGGTGGTCGCACCGGCTTGGGTACCAATGGCGATCGCGCGGACGTTGGCCTGCTGCTGTTGATCACCCGCGGCCTGGTTGACGCTGAAGTTGCCTCGGTATTGAGTACCGGAATCAAGGAAGGTGGCGTTGTTCACCGAACTGACGCCCGAATCGGCCATCACGCTGGTACTGTCGAGCAGGGCAAGTAACAGGGCAGGTAACAGGGCAGGCAACAGGAAGGAACGATCCATCTCACTGGCCTCCCGCCATTTTGCCCAGTGAGCCCAGGCCGCTGCTCATGGCGCGATTGATGGTTCCGGAAATGGCGCCGCCACTGCCGCCACCGTGGCCGACAGACATGCCAGGCAAACCGTTGGGGTTGGTGATGACATTCATGCCTTGCATGCCGCCCGGGTTTTGCCCGAAGCTGTTATGAGGGGTCGTTCCGGTGGTTACCCCGGCGATATCGGCGTCGCTGAGTTCGCCGGTGACGCGGGCAGAAGGGTTGGCATTGATGGTGGCCGGGTTCGGATCCCTGCCGCCGCTACGACCGATGAGAGTTGGGTGAACGGTACGATCAAGCACGATGACACCGTTGCCTTCGGCATGAACGTTGAAACTGAGAACAGTGCCAGCAGCGCTCGCGATCAGCAGGAGGCACATCAAGCCTTTTTTTTTGAATATCTCCACGACATTCATACCTTCATTTGTAAGCTGGCCCCGGTCAGCTGTGTGAGGGATAGAGCGAAAGCTGTGCCGGCTTTTGAATAACGAGTTGATTCAATGGTTTACAGACTTGGTTCGGGAACCCTTTGCCGAGAATGTATCAACGGTGAGACGAAACCCAGCGCAGGCAGACCGTAATTGCGGGCCAACCCCTGTGGAACAAGGGTTCTAGCGTTGTCGTAACAATGCCTTAACACATCCTGTGAGCAAACGATGAAGGGCGTTGAAATGGGCCGTTTCAGGCAGGGAGAGTGTTTCAGGATCGGACACTTTCCCCCCGAAACAGGGGGGGAGGATGGGGAAATTGCCCCAAACGCCGGTCAGGCGTCGAGCAATCGGGTCACGGCGTTCAGTGCCTGGAATCGGCGTTCTGCCCAATCTCCGTGCAGTACTTGAACCGGTTGGGCGTGGCGCTCAAGCCAGGCCAGGGTCTGGTCGAAAAATGCCTGGCGCTCACTCAATCGGGGCTGGCAACGCTGGCCATCATCCGTCCACTCGACGTGTTCCGGCGAAAGCAGCAAGTGCAAGTCGTAATGCCGGGCCAGTAGCGCTTGTTCAATCCAGGCCGGGCAGTCGCCAAACAGGGTCTGGCTCCAGAGGATGTTGCTCAGCAGGTGCGTGTCGAGGATGAGCAACGACGGTTGTTGCGCCCGCGCTTCGTCTTCCCATGCCAATTGACCGCGGGCGATCTCCGGAATGTCGGCCAATGTGGTGTCCCGCGGATTCTGCTCGATGAACCAGCGCACATACTCGTCGACCAGAGTCCCGCCGAAACGCTGTTGCAACTCGGCCGCCAGCCAGCTTTTACCGCTGGATTCGGGGCCTGTGAGTACCAGGACTTTCATGCGCGCAATGCCGGATCGGCGCGCCATTCGCGCCAGCCCTGCACCGCAATAACGGTAAACAACCCGTACAGGGTGGCGGTCAGGTACAGATCTTTGTAGATGAACAACCCGACGAAAATCACATCCAGGGCAATCCACAACGGCCAGCACTGGACACGTTTTTGTGCCATCCAGACCTGCGCCACCAGGCTGAATCCGGTCAGCGCCGCATCGAGCCAGGGTTGCGCAGCGTCGGTCCAGTGAGCCATGGCCGCCCCCAGCAACAGACTGCCGAGTGCGCCAATGGCAAGGCTCAAGGCCACAGACCGGGTATCGAGCCGACTGACTTCGCGGCCATGGGTGGTTTCGCCAAACTGCGTCCACTGCCACCAGCCGTAAAGCTGCAAGGCGGCATAGACGACTTGCAGCAGCATGTCCGAATACAGCTTTACCTCAAAAAAAATCCAGCTATAAAGCAGCACCATGACCAGGCCGATGGGCCAGCACCAGGGATTCTGTTTGACCGTCAGCCAGACGGCAATGACACCGAGGGCGGCGGCAAACAGTTCAAGCCCGGACATGGAGATTCCTTGGGGAAATAGAAGAAGGGGCGGATTGTAACCGGATTGGCGTCAGGAATCCTGTGGCAAGGGCGCGAGCCCCGATAACGCGGAAGCGTCAATCGGACTTGTCTGATAGGATTTCGGCCCCGTACGGATAAACCCGAATCAGGGTTGTTTTTTCACAGGATTTTTACGGTTCTGTGGTAATCCTTGATGCGCGGGGCTTCAGCTACGCTGATCGCGATGAACGCTTTTGAAAAATACTAACGGGGCATGCCGGTGCGCATAGCCTTTTGGGGGATTGATGGATTTTTGGACCGCCTTTCAGGCATTGATTCTTGGGGTTGTAGAAGGGCTGACCGAGTTCCTGCCCATTTCCAGTACCGGCCACCAGATCATCGTGGCCGACTTGCTCGGCTTCGGGGGCGAGCGGGCGATGGCGTTCAACATCATTATTCAGTTGGGTGCAATCCTGGCGGTGGTGTGGGAGTTTCGACGCAAGATCTTCGACGTGGTCATCGGTCTGCCGACCCAGCCGGGCGCTCGGCGGTTTACCGCGAACCTGTTGATCGCGTTCTTGCCGGCCGTGGTGTTGGGCGTCATCTTCGCCGACCTGATCCACAAGTACCTGTTCAATCCGATCACGGTGGCAACGGCGCTGGTCGTGGGCGGGTTCATCATGTTGTGGGCCGAGCGGCGTCAGCATGAAGTACACGCCGAAACGGTGGATGACATCACCTGGAAAGATGCCCTGAAAGTCGGCTTCGCCCAATGCCTGGCCATGATTCCTGGCACTTCGCGTTCGGGCTCGACGATCATCGGCGGGTTACTGTTCGGCCTGTCGCGCAAGACCGCTACCGAGTTCTCGTTCTTCCTGGCGATGCCCACCATGGTCGGCGCGGCGGTGTACTCGGGCTATAAATACCGTCACCTGTTTGTCCCGGCGGATTTCCCGGTGTTCGCGATCGGCTTCGTCACGGCGTTCGTCTTTGCGATGATCGCGGTCCGCGGGCTGCTCAAGTTCATCGCCAACCACAGCTATGCGGCGTTTGCCTGGTATCGCATTGTGTTCGGCCTGATCATCCTGGCGACCTGGCAATTCGGCTGGGTCGACTGGAGTGCGGTCAAGCCGTGAGTGACTCAAGCTCGCGCAATAACCCCGGGCGCCAGTCCGGGGGACAGGTTCGCCATTCACGGCTGAAGTGGTTGGTGTTTGCAATCCTGTGCGCGTTGCCGCTGTCGGGTTCGGTGTCGTTGTGGCTGCACGGGGTGTCGCTGATTCCCCTGGCGGCCTACGGCATTGTCAGCGTCGTGACGTTTTTTCTATACTGGAGCGACAAGCGCAAGGCGCGCGCCAATCAATGGCGGACGCCGGAGAATGTCCTGCATGCGCTGGAATTCGCCGCAGGCTGGCCCGGTGCTTTGCTGGCACAGCAAGTGTTTCGGCACAAAACGCGCAAAGTCTCGTTCCAGTTGGTGTTCTGGATCATCGTGCTGTTGCATCAGGTGTTCTGGATCGACCACCTGTTCCTCGGCGCACACCTGTTCGCCTTGTTCTAATAAAGAAGGCCCTATAGCAACAGGCCGACTTGAGTGCGCCTTGGCAGTTTGCTCACCACCAACTGATGGGAACGCTGCAGCAATCTCTGTAGTTCTTCGCCACCGAGCGGGTAGGGCGTTTCCATGATGATCCACTGGGCGCGCGCCAGATAAGGCGCCGGATGAATCCCGGGACGGTCGCAATGGCCGAGAAACAGATCCTTGTCGACCTTGAAGGCCAGGGAGTCACCCCGCAGGCCCTGCAAGGCGAACATCTTGTTCCCGGCAATCGAAAACACCCGTACGCCTCCCCACTTATAGTCTTCCCGCGCTCCAGGCAGGGCGAGGCAAAATTTCGCGACATCCTCTTCGCTCATCCGTCCAGCTTTCATATCAACCGTTCCCCACAGGCATTGAATGATTCGACCAGATGGTCAATCCAGGCGCGTACCGCCGGCATCACCCCGCGTCGATGAGGATAGACCGCTTGCAACCAGCCACCGGGCAACGACCACTCGGGCAACAGCTGCACCAGTGAGCCGTTTTCCAGTTCCTGTTCGCAATACATCATGGGCAGCATCGTGAAGCCCAGGCCTGAAAGGGTGCTGGCCTTGCGCACGATAAAATCATCGATGCCCAGCCGGGCCTCGAGCGCGAGCTCACAAACTTTGCCTTTTTGATCCAGCATGCGGATGTGCACCATGCGGTCGGCTTCCAGGGCACCGAGCACCGGCAGGCTTTTCAGATCCTCGGGATGGTTGATCTCACGGCCAACGAGGAAACCGGGGCTGGCGACCATCAGCATTTGCGCCTGACGCAGGCGGCGGGTGACCAGCAGCGGGTCTTCGTCGCCCAGTTCCCGCACACGCAGGGCCACGTCAATGCCTTCGTTCACCAGGTCGACCCGCCGGTTGAGCAACATGATCTCCAGCTGGACTTGCGGAAACCGTTCCAGAAAGTCGCTGATCACACCCGGCAACATTTCGTGGGCCAGCCCAACCGGGCAGGACACCCGTAATCGCCCACGGGGCTCGCTGGACATGCTGGCCACGGCCTCGTCGGCCATTTCCGCCTCCAACAGCATCGCCTGGCAGTGCCTGAGGTAGCGCTCACCCACGGCGGTCAGTTTCAACTGTCGGGTCGTGCGTTGCAGCAATCGTGCGCCAAGGCGTTCTTCCAGTTCGGCGATGCGGCGTGACAGTCGTGACTTGGGGATGCCCAGCAAGCGCCCGGCCGCCGCGAAACCACCGGCTTCCACGACTTTGGCGAAGTAATACAGATCGTTGAGGTCTTGCATGATGTGAACTCGATTGTTCTATCTGTGAGACGAACTATCGCATTGTTGCCGTCTAATCAGCTATTGGTTTCGTCTGTAGGATTAGTCCCATCAGATCGCCCTTGTGGGCGATCCTCACCTGGAGATCCCACATGAAACTGCTGCATATCGATTCGAGCATTTTGGGCGACAACTCGGCTTCCCGTCAGCTGAGCGGCGAAGTCGTCAAAGCCTGGCAAGCCGCCGAGCCAACCGCCGTGGTGACCTACCGCGACCTGGCCGCCGACGCGATCAGCCACTTCTCCGCCACCACTCTGGTCGCCGCCGGTACCACCGCTGAACTGCGCAACGCCGCACAACAGCACGAAGCCGAACTGAGCGCCTCGACCCTGGCCGAATTCCTGGCCGCCGATGCCGTGGTGATTGCCGCACCGATGTACAACTTCACCATCCCGACTCAATTGAAGGCGTGGATCGACCGCATCGCCGTAGCCGGTCAGACCTTCCGTTACACCGAAGCCGGCCCTGAAGGCCTGTGCGGCGGCAAGAAAGTCGTGATCGTCTCGACTTCCGGCGGCATGCATGCCGGTCAGGCCACCGGTGTTGCCCACGAAGAATATTTGAAGCTGCTGTTCGGTTTCATCGGCGTCACCGACATCGAAATCGTCCGTGCCGAAGGCCTGGCTTACGGTGACGACGTTCGCAACAAAGCCATGAGCGCTGCTCACGCGCAAATCAGCGAGCAGTTGTTCGCCGCCGCGTAAGGCTTGCGTAAAAGTAGGCAAGCGTTCAGGTAAAGCCAAAAAAACTCTGTATTCTGGTTACGCAAGTACCAGATGCGGAGTTTTTTGTTTCTGGTCGTTGCAGATTGTGGCCTGACTTATGCAGTCAAGGGTTCACGTCTCAAGTCCGGTAACAAGGTGGGGCATCCCATGCTGCGTCTTTGTGCAACTTTACTGATTTGCCTGCTCAGCAGCCTGAATCCAGTGCACGCCGCGCCTGCGCCGCATCCTCACTGGAGCGTCGGCTTCCATGAGATGACTTTTCTCGATCCACTGGACCTGCAGCCGATGCGCGCCATCGCCTTCTATCCGTCCAGTGACTGGGAGCACACCAGCAAACTCGAGGGTTACACCGTCGAAGCCGGGGAGGACACCAAAGTCGCCATTGGCCGGTTCCCGATGCTGATGCTGTCCCACGGAAACACCGGTACCCCGCTGGCCCTGCACGACCTTGCCACGTCGCTGGCGCGCAAAGGCTTTGTTGTGGTGGCGGTGATTCACCCCGGTGACAACTCCAGGGACCACAGCCGCCTCGGTACTTTGAGTAACCTGTACGGCCGGCCGATCCAGATTTCCGAAGCCATCACCGCCACTTTGGGCGACCGTATGCTGTCGCCGTTCGTCAATGCCGACCAGGTGGGGGTCATCGGTTATTCGGCCGGTGGCGAGACTGCATTGATTCTGTCTGGCGCGACCCCGGACCTGGATCGCCTGCGCCGTTATTGCCAGGAGCGTCCGGATGACCGCGATGCCTGCAACACCCAGGGCGAATTGATTGTCGACCGCGACGACCTGCAACCAGTAGCTGACCCTCGCGTCCACGCCTTGATGCTGATGGCGCCGTTGAGCCTGAAGTTCGGCCGCCACACTCTGGCCGATGTGCATGTGCCGGTGCTGCTATACAGCGGCGATGGCGACAAACTGGTGGCTTTCGACAAGAACGCCGCGGCACTGGCACGCAAACTGCCGACGGCGCCTGACTTCAAGTTACTGGCCGGGGCAGGCCACTTCGTGTTCATGGCACCGTGCAACGACGAGCAGATCGTGATCACGCCCGCGCTGTGCACCGATGCCGATGGTGTCGATCGGCAAGATATACACCGCAATCTGATTTCCGAGGCTGGAAGTTTCTTCTCGCGCACCCTGGGCAGGGCGACCCGGGCGGGGATGCAGACCGCCGATCAGTAAACTTGTGATCGGCGATCGCTACCTTCAATGACTTATCGGCGAACCATCTTCCCAGGTTTTAATTCGGGAAGATGGTTCGCGAACCGGTTTAAAAACAATGCCACTGATTTTTTAAAATACTGGTGAGTGCCCGCGCTCAGCAGGCACTCACTATGGATATGGCTTCTGATTTTCCGGGCGGTCAGACCTATAGCGCAGTGCTCATCTTGTTTGTAATTGAATGTGATGCCTTACTGTTCGCGAAGTTTTCTGTCGGGTTTTCCAGGTGTTGGGCGTTGCTCTTCAGTTGCTCGATACTGAACGGGCAGCACTCGTCGCCTATATCGCCAATGTCATAACACACACCGTTATGGCAGATTTGCTGCATTGTATCTTCGGCATGTGCATTGGAGTAAAGAGCAATCAGCAATGGCGGAACGAGAAGGGGTAGCGATAATAGACGCATATTGATTTTCCTGTTTTTATAATCCAAGTTAGTTCAGCACATGCGATTCTGACTCCATCAATAATTTAAACAACGATAGCACTTTGGATTAATCTGTTCGGAGTGTTTCATCTTTGTTGTAAATTGAAATGCATTGGGTGTTGTTTCTTTTGGATATGTTTTTAATTCGTTGCGCGCGCGGATTTGCGTGCCAGCAATAAAGTCAGGCCAAGGCCCGCCACCGACAACACTGCCGCACTGAAGAAAATCCATGCGTAACCGAGGTTCAACGCCACGGCGCCCATCAACGGGCCGGCGATGGCCAGCGCCAGGTCGAAAAACACCGCGTAAGCACTCAAACCCGCGCCCCGGCTGGAATCAGGCACCTGTTTGATAGCCTCGACACCCAGTGCCGGGTACACCAGGGACAGGCCAAATCCGGTCAGGCCGGCGCCAATGAGCGCATACCCGGTCGACGGTGCGAGCCACAGCAGTACCAGGCCAACCGTCTCAATGCACATGCAGGCAATGGCCGACGTGAACCCGCCGAATCGGCTGATGGCGGAAATGAACAGCAACCGCGACAGAATGAAACATACCCCGAATACGGTCAGGCAGTAGGCCGCACCGGTCCAGCCGCGATTGATGTAATACAAGGTGATAAAGGTCGTCAGGGTGCCGTAGCCAATGGAAGCCAGGCTCAGGCTCGCGCCGAATGGCGCAATGCGCCAGAACACCGCCCAGAACGGCAAACGCTCACCGCGCACCACGGGAACCGAGGGCTTGTTGCGAATCAGTAACAGTGCGGCCAGGGCCAGCAGCGAAAGGGCTGTGCCCAGGCTGGCGAAACCGAGTTGTTGCACCATCACCACGCCCAGCGGTGCACCGATGGCAATAGCACCATAGGACGCGATGCCGTTCCAGGAAATCGACCGCGCGGTGTGCTCAGTGCCCACCTGGCCCATGCACCAACTGATGGTGCCGACGCCGATCAACCCTTGGGCGATCCCCAGCAACAGGCGCCCGGCGATCAAAATCAGCAGGCTGAGCAAGGGAAAGCCTTGCAACAGGGTCGATAGCAAGGTCAGCACTCCACTGAGCACAATCCCGGACAAGCCATAGATGATTGCGCGCTTGGTGCCAACGCTGTCGGACATTCGTCCGGCCATGGGCCGGCTGAGCAGGGTGGCGAGGTATTGCGAGCCGATGGTCAGCCCGGCCACGATGGCACTGAACCCGAGCTGCTCGTGGACATAGCCCGGTAATACCGCAATCGGCAAGCCAATGCAGAGGAAGGCAATGAAGGTATAGAAAACAATGGAGACGATCTGCAGGGTGATCGCCATGGAGCTTTGCGGAGCAACTTGCTGCACGGACATGAGGGCTCGTTCGCGGGCGGCGGTGGGAGAACTGCATCATGGCGCGGGACAGTGATAAAAGGAAGCAGGCTAACTATATTTCGTGGGCTGCCTTGCTGGCTGTAGGAGCGAGCTTGCTCGCGAAAAACGTCTGGATAACGCGCTCATTCAGGTTGCACGCGTTATCGTTGTCGTCCATCGCGAGCAGGCTCGCTCCTACAAGTGCAGCGAGGTAGTTTTAGAACACCACACCCTGGCTACGCAGGTAGTCGTCGTAGGTGCCGCTGAAGTCGGTCACGCCGTTAGGGCTCAACTCGATGATGCGGGTCGCCAGGGACGATACGAACTCACGGTCGTGGCTGACGAAGATCAGCGTGCCCGGGTAGTTTTCCAGCGCCAGGTTCAGCGCCTCGATGGATTCCATGTCCAGGTGGTTGGTCGGTTCGTCCATCACCAGTACGTTCGGCTTTTGCAGGATCAGCTTGCCGAACAGCATGCGGCCTTGCTCACCACCGGAGATGACCTTGACCGACTTGAGGATCTCGTCGTTGGAGAACAGCATGCGACCCAGGGTGCCGCGAATGATCTGCTCGCCCTGGGTCCACTGGCCCATCCAGTCGAACAGGCTGACGTCGTCTTCGAAGTCATGGGCGTGGTCCTGAGCGTAGTAGCCCAGCTCCGCGCTTTCGGTCCATTTCACGGAACCGGCGTCCGGGGTCAGCTCGCCCATCAGGGTGCGCAGCAGGGTGGTCTTGCCGATACCGTTCGGGCCGATGATCGCCACGCGCTCGCCGGCTTCGACGGTGAAGCTGAAGTTCTTGAACAGGGTCTTGCCATCAAAGCCCTTGGACATCTGTTCGATGGTCACGGCCTGGCGGTGCAGTTTCTTGGTCTGTTCGAAGCGGATGAACGGACTCACGCGGCTCGATGGCTTGACTTCGGCCAGCTGGATCTTGTCGATCTGCTTGGCGCGGGAGGTGGCCTGCTTGGCTTTCGAGGCGTTGGCCGAGAAGCGGCTGACGAACGTTTGCAGTTCGGCAATCTGGGCTTTCTTCTTGGCGTTGTCCGACAGCAGTTGCTCGCGGGACTGGGTCGCGGCGGTCATGTACTCGTCATAGTTGCCCGGGAACAGGCGCAGCTCGCCGTAGTCCAGGTCGGCCATATGGGTGCAGACGCTGTTGAGGAAGTGACGGTCGTGGGAAATGATAATCATGGTGCTGTTACGCACGGTGAGAATCGATTCCAGCCAGCGGATGGTGTTGATGTCCAGGTGGTTGGTCGGTTCGTCGAGCAACAGCACTTCCGGATCGGAAAACAGTGCCTGAGCCAGCAATACACGCAGTTTCCAGCCTGGAGCGACTTCGGACATCGGGCCGAAATGCTGTTCCAGTGGAATACCCAGGCCCAGCAGCAGCTCACCGGCGCGGGATTCGGCGGTGTAGCCGTCCATTTCGGCGAATTCGGTTTCCAGCTCGGCCACGGCCATGCCGTCTGCTTCGCTCATTTCCGGCAGCGAATAGATGCGGTCGCGCTCGGCCTTGACCTTCCACAGCTCTTCGTGACCCATGATCACGGTATCGATCACGGTGAATTCTTCGTAGGCGAACTGGTCCTGGCGCAACTTACCCAGACGCACGTTCGGCTCCAGCATGACCTGGCCGCCGGACGGCTCGAGGTCACCGCCGAGGATCTTCATGAAGGTCGACTTGCCGCAACCGTTGGCACCGATCAGACCGTAACGGTTGCCACCGTTGAACTTGACCGAAACGTTTTCGAAGAGCGGCTTGGCGCCGAACTGCATCGTGATGTTAGCTGTAGAAATCAAAGGTTTTTCCTGCGAAGCATTCAGAGTAGCTAGGGTTGCGGCAGTACCGGTTCAGTACCCGTTTCCACTGTTCGGGCCCGGGACATTCATCCCGATCAACAGTGGAAGATCCATCTGGCATCAAGTGGACAGCAGCATGTGGCGCGCCTGGCCCGAGTCAATGTGCGCTGAAAGGGGATTTTCCCGCTCTCAACCTGGGGGCGCGTAAAGTTTGGCGGCGATTGTACTGGTCTGGCTCTTTAAACGATAGGGCGTTGAGGTCTGCGCAACGCATTGGCAGTTTTCGCGGACGCATTTTCACCGTTACAGGTTAACTATTGGTTACAAACTATGGCTAAAATGCCGTCCATCAGATGAATGCCGACCATCGGCGTGGCTCGATGGCACCACAGGGCCACTGTTTCGTATTCAGTTGCTGCACAAGACCCGGGGACCGGCATGCCGGTAAAGGGCGCAGTGTGTTTACTTCTGACGTGTGACGATTTCCGTGAAACTGATCATTGCCATTATCTACGTTGTCTCTATTGCGTATGTCCATCTGCGTGGTCAAGTGCGCCATAAGCCGGGTCGCCAGTTGAGTGATCACTCGACGTTTCTGGCACCGATCAACTGCTTTCTTTATCTGTTTTCGAAAATCCCCAACAGACCGTACCTCGACCCGGCCGACTTCCCCGACCTGAGTCCGTTGCAGGCGCATTGGGAGGAAATCCGCGCTGAAGGCCAGAACTTGCTTGATTGCGGGGCGATCAAGCGTTCGAACCAATACGACGACGTCGGTTTCAACTCGTTTTTCAAGACCGGCTGGAAGCGCTTCTACCTCAAGTGGTACGGCGATAGCCATCCGTCGGCCATGAAGCTTTGCCCTCGGACCACCGAACTGGTGCAAGGCATTGGCTCGATCAAGGCGGCGATGTTCGCCGAGTTGCCACCGGGCTCCAGACTGGTGCGCCATCGCGACCCGTATGCCGGTTCGTACCGTTATCACCTGGGTCTGCAAACCCCCAACGCTGCCGGTTGCTACATCAATGTCGATGGCCAGAACTACCATTGGCGCGATGGCGAAGCGGTGATGTTCGATGAGACCTACATTCATTACGCAGAAAACACCACGCCGCACAATCGCATCATCTTGTTCTGCGACGTCGAGCGGCCGATGAAGTACCGGTGGGCAGCGGCATTCAATCGCTGGTTCAGTCGCAATGTCATGTCGGCGGCAGGTGCGCCGAACGAGGCGGGCGACAGGACCGGCGGGCTCAACCGGCTGTTCAGCAAGATCTACAAGGTTCGCCTGCGCGCCAAGCAACTGAAAAAGCGCAACCGCAAGCTTTACTACCTCGAAAAGTGGTCGATCTTTGCCGGGTTGCTGGTGGTCTTCATTCTGCTCTGATTTTTTGCTGTAGCGTACCAGGCCTTCGCGAACAGGCCTGATCAACGTCGTGTTACATCTTGCCGGGGAGGTTTTAGTTAACAAATCTGAACCCCGGGCGTAGCGTGGTATCGAAGTCCTTATCCACGTGACGTAGAGAGGCACGCCATGAACCGATACGTGTTTGGCGCCGTTGTGCTGGCCTTGAGTGCCATGCTGGGCCCTCTGGCCCAGGCCGCTGCCCCTGCTTCGTTGCAATTGGCCCAGAACCTGCCAGGCAGCACCAACAACAACCCTTACAGCAGCCCGATCAACCGGGCCAATCCCAACAGCATGCAAGGCACCCGACCCAGTGCCCCGGCGATTCGTGGGCCCAATACCGTGCCGGTCCCGCGCCCGCCGACACTGGAAAACGGCGGCATCGGTAATCGCTATCCCGAACGGAGCGCTCCCGCCAGCCCACCGACATTCATTCCCAATCCTGCGCCACGAGACGCCGGCACCGGCAACCGTTGAGCGGCAGGCATGACATCTGCCAGCCATGTTCCTCAGAGCCCATGTTCCTCAGACAAGGAATCCCGCATGTTGCGCAAAGACTTGTTGGCAACCCTCTGTGCCAGCGTATTGATCACCGCCACTGTCCCCGCGCTTGCCGCGCCCGGCCAGACGATGAAAAGCGAAGAAGGCACCCTGGAGGTCACCCCCATCGTGACGGGGCTGGAGCACCCCTGGGCCCTGGCATTCTTGCCGGATCGTAAAAGCATGCTGGTGACCGAACGACCCGGCAACCTGCGGCTGGTCACCGCCGACGGCAAGCTGTCGGCACCGCTCAATGGCGTGCCAACGGTCTGGGCCAAAGGGCAGGGCGGCTTGCTGGATGTGGCGTTGTCACCGGACTTCAAGCAGGACCGGATGGTCTATCTGTCCTATGCCGAAGGTGGTGGTGAGGGTAACAAGGCCGGTACTGCGGTGGGCCGCGGCCGGCTCTCCGACGATCTGACGGCGATCAAGGATTTCCAGGTGATCCTGCGCCAGGAGCCAAAGCTCTCGGTCGGCAACCATTTTGGTTCGCGCCTGGTGTTCGATCGCGACGGCTATCTGTTCGTGACCCTGGGGGAAAACAACGACCGTCCGACCGCCCAGGACCTCGACAAGCTGCAAGGCAAAGTGGTGCGAATCTACCCGGACGGCACGGTGCCCAAGGACAACCCCTTTGTCGGCCAGGCCAACGTGCGCCCGGAAATCTGGTCCTACGGGCAGCGTAACCCGCAAGGCGCGGCGCTCAACCCGTGGAACGGCACGCTGTGGGAAAACGAACACGGCCCTCGGGGCGGCGATGAAATCAACATCATCGAGCGTGGCAAGAATTACGGCTGGCCGCTGGCGACCCATGGCATCAACTACTCCGGTCTACCGATTCCCGAAGCCAGGGGCGATACCGTTGAAGGCACCGTTGCCCCGAACCATGTCTGGGAAAAATCCCCGGGCCTGAGCGGCATGGCGTTCTACGATGCCGATCGTTTCAAGGCCTGGCAGCGCAACGTGTTTATCGGCGCGTTGGTCAGCCAGGAGCTGATCCGCCTGGAGTTCGACGGCGACAAGGTAATACACGAGGAGCGCCTGCTCGGGGAGCTGAAAAAACGCATCCGCGATGTGCGGCTGGGGCCGGATGGATACTTGTATGTATTGACCGATGAGGAGAACGGCGGGTTGTACAAGGTGGGTTTGAAGTAGCCAGCGGTTGGCATGTTCTGCGGCCGCCGTAGCGGGCAGCCGCAGTGCGAGTATTCAATATCAGGGAATCTGGTTTTGCAGGTACCGCACATCCGGTGTGGGAGCGAGCCTGCTCGCGATAGCTGTTTCAACCTCACCACAGGGACCGAATCAGATCTAACGAGTCGCGGTAGCCAACTTCTTTCGATCCTGAAGCCCGCGGACCACCAGATACAACAATGGCCCAATCGATACAAAAACAGCGGTGATCAATAGATAAGGCACCACCGAAACAGTCGATTGCCCGCGCTTTCGAGCATCCCGGTACATCCAGATGCCCGCCAACGTCGCCAGCAGATAGAGATCGATTACCACCTGTGCGGTATCCGGTCGTGACATCAGGCTGATACCGAAATCGATCAGCGATTGTTCGGCCTGGAGCATCACCGAAACGGTATAACCGGCAAAGGCGATCAGGGCGATAAGGGGCAGGGCGATGGCCTTCATGTGTTCCTTCCTTGGGCAATGATTAGAATCAACACCCTATAGTGACCACCACAAATTTGCCATTGACTTGCCACCACCACCCGGCTAATTTCCAGCCATGACTTCCACTGTATTGCGCTGCCAGCCAAGCATTATTACCGCCATTCCTCATTTGGCGGGCTAGCTCACGACTGCAGCACCCAACCCGCCCTGGAGGCGGGTTTTTACTTTCTGTCTCCCGGACCCCGATCAACGTCAGGAGACAACCATGAGTTTTACGACCGATCAGCAAGCCCTGCTTGAGCGCTACGTCAAAAAAATCCTTGCCGCACCGGTGTATGAACTGGCCGTGCGCACACCGTTGCAACCAGCGCCTGCCTTGTCTGAAGCCTTGGGCAACCGGGTCTTGCTCAAGCGCGAAGACTTGCAACCAACCTTTTCCTTCAAGATTCGCGGCGCCTACAACAAGCTGGTGCAACTGAGCGAAGCGCAAAAGGCTCGCGGCGTGGTCACGGCTTCCGCCGGCAATCATGCGCAGGGTGTAGCCCTGGCCGCGCGGGAACTGGGGATCAATGCCACCATCGTCATGCCCTGCACGACGCCGCAACTGAAGGTCATCGGGGTGCGCAGTCGCGGCGCCGAAGCGGTGTTGCATGGCGAAAGCTTTCCGTTTGCACTGGCCTGTGCACTGGATCTGGCCGCTGAAACCGGTCGCACCTTTGTTTCGCCTTTTGACGACCCGCAAGTAATCGCCGGCCAAGGCACGGTGGCCATGGAAATCCTGCGCCAGCATCAAGGTCCGCTGGATGCGATCTTCGTGCCGGTGGGTGGCGGGGGCCTGATCGCAGGCATCGCAGCTTATGTCAAATACTTGCGGCCGGAGGTGCGCATCATCGGCGTCGAGTCGGAGCATTCCGCGTGCCTGCAAGCCGCGTTGCTGGCCGGTGAACGAGTTATCCTGCCCGGCGTCGGCACCTTCGCCGATGGAGTGGCGGTGGCGCAGATCGGCGCTTACGGTTTCGAGGTCTGCCGGTTTTGCGTCGATGAAGTGGTGACGGTCAGCAACGATGAGCTTTGCGCCGCAATCAAGAATATCTACGACGATACCCGCTCGATCACCGAACCTTCCGGCGCGCTGGCCGTGGCCGGGATCAAGAAATACGTCGCGCAAACCGGTGCTTTGGGTCAGACCCTGGTGGCGATCGACTCAGGTGCCAATATCAATTTTGACAGCCTGGGGCATGTGGCCGAGCGCGCCGCGTTGAATGGCGCCCCGGCATGACGCTTGGGCAGGTCGACAGCGGGCGCCGCAAGCAGGTGCCGCAAGCGGGCACCGCAAGCAGGCACCGGATGGACGGGTTATTCCTGAATGGCTTTCTCGACCTTGTTCGATGCCGACCAGATTCGGTAGCGCACCTCGATGTCCTTGGGCACGTACAGCACGAGCGGCAGCTTGCTGTTGTAACGCAGCAGGAAACCGTCGCCGACCACCGGTACAAAGTCCTGTTTGCTCGTGCCGTCCGGGCAGGCCATCAGCGTGCTCATCGGGCCAATGACTTTTTCCAGGCGATAGAACGGGTAGCCCCAACCCTCGAGGTTCTTCTCCTCGAGAATGCCGCCCAGACGGGGGCGATTGCAGTCGACGGTCATTGTTTTGCCGGCCAGGATCTCGACCTGGAAGTCGTCTTCCCGGGTCTGTGGCGCGAGGTGGATCACCTGGCGGGTAAACCCGCTTGCGGCCTTCGGATAGGGCGCGGTGTCTTCAAGTTTGGCGGCGTGCGCCACGCCTGCAAGCCCTAGTGCGAACAGTGCTGCGCTCGCGTTAACGGTCAAAGAACTCATGATGCCTCCTTGCTTGAAGTGATGGGCGGCATTCTCACTGTCGTATGCAGTGAATGCAAACCCGGGGCGCCCAGTGTGCAAATTGCAGGGTTGCCAGGGGCAAAAATTGCAAACTGCATGGCGGGTTTACAGGTGGCTTGCCTGGACCCTTGAATTGCCGATGAGCTGCACAGCGAAATTCAGCGCATGCTTTATGCTGTAGCTGTCCTTGAAGCTTGCCGGGTTTTCATATGAGCGAGCATTGATCGTTATGGGCAGTCTCACAAAGGAGGGAGTCGCCATGTTTCTTTCTGCCTTGGAACTTCGCAACATCATCGAAAGCAGTTTTCTGCCCAAGCGCTGCCAGTGCACGCTGTCACCGGATCTGTCGATGACCGTCAAGGTCTATGCAGACGGGCAAACCGATCAGCTCGATCTATTGGTCACCGGCATCGATGCTTCCGGGCTCAATGGTTGTCGGGAAATCAACGAATTGATTGCCCAGCTGCGTTCCAGACAGCATCACGTCGAGGTCGATCCGCACTCTATGTTGGGCAAAGCGCTTTAATCTGCGGTTTCGAGTTCTACCGGTATGCGCCGGTAAACGTCGATAAGGTGCGACACGACAACTGCATGGCAAATCCTTGCGGGCGGTGAGGGTGGCGCCAGGGCATAGCGCCGGGACCCTCTGAGGAATACCGCCAGGTGCCAATTCAGATTTTTCAGTCAGCTTTGGTTGTCGCAGGCGTCGGAAAGTTTACGGTAGGTGATTTCTGCGGGTTTTCCCGTGTCATCGATGTACTTCATGTGGGCGTTTACCACTTTGCACTCCAGGGTACTCGGCTCGGTCAGTGAAATCACTTTGCTGACATGCAACGGCATGCCGTAGTGATAGGGCACGGCTTGAGAGGGCGTGGTGTCATTGGCCTGGGCCAGGCCGGCAAACGCGGTGCAGGCGAGGGCGGTGGTAACCAGCAAGGTGCGAGTGTTCATCAGCGATCTCCGGTGCGGGCGGAAAGTCAGTTCGATGTGTGGCTTGTCGAACCTGCCGCACTGGGCGTCAGAACAGTCTGAGGGCGTGCGGTCCAGTGAAGTGTTGGACCGCACGGTTAAACGGGGGTTAACCCGTCTGAACGTCGCCTGTCGCGAATGCGCGATCCTGTGTATCAGTTAAGACCATCGGGCGCCTGATGGAAAGGCATCGCGAGCAAGCTCGCTCCCACAGTAGATTGATGCCCGACGGTGATCCAATGTGGGAGCGAGCTTGCTCGCGATGGGGTCCCTGAATTCAGCGCATCTCCAACTGCTGCCGATAAGGCAAGTCCGGCCCGGTCTTGCTGCACGTCAGCGCCGCCGCCTGCACCGCGAACTTCAGCATGCTGTCGATCTGCTCGCGGCCAAGTTGCTTCACGCCCTCCACCGTGTCCAGCTGCTGTTCTGTCAGCCAGGCAATCAGCGCCGCCTGAAAGGTATCGCCCGCGCCCACGGTGTCAGCGATTTTTATCGAACGGGCGGGAGCCGACCACGAACCATGGGCACGGCTGAAGACGGTGGCGCCTTCGCCGCCCCGGGTCAGGAACACCAGCTGACAGCGGTACTGCAACCAGCTTTCGATGACCTGCGCCGGGTCCTGGCCCGGGTACAACAGATGCAGGTCCTCGTCGCTGACCTTGATCAGGTCGGCCAACGCCACCAGCGTCGCGATCCGTTTACGCCACAGCTCAATGTCCGGCTCCGGGTTCAGGCGCACGTTCGGATCGAGGCTGATCAGGCGCCTGCCACTTTCCCGGCGCACCAATGCCAATAGTGTGTCGGCAATCGGCTGCACCACCAGGGAAAACGAGCCGATATGCAGGCCGCGTACCTCAGGCCCGAGTGCCGGCAGGTGCTCCGGTTGCAATTGTCGATCCGCGCAGCCTTCGCCACGGAAGCTGTACTGCGGCGAGCCATTGGCCCCCACGGCGACCATCGCCAGGGTGGTCGGCGCGGCAAAATCCAGCAGGTAATCCTGGCACACGCCTTCATCTTGCAGCACTTGCAACAGGCGCCGGCCCAGGTAGTCGGTGGACAACCCGGCCAACAGCGCCGCGTCCACGCCCAACCGGCGCAAGCCCACCGCCACGTTGAACGGCGAGCCACCGGCAATGGCCTTGAAATTCACTTTGGAAGCCAGACCGCTGGCGTCGTTTTCACTGAAAAAATCGAACAGCGCTTCGCCACACACCAGGTACATAGTTGTTCACTCTTTAAAGGGTTGCGACATGCCGTTGATAGCGTTCATAAGCCTGCTGACAGGCTTGCACATTGTCGGCCACCGGCAGGGTTTCACTGGCCGGGTCCAGTTTCATGCAGCGCTCGCATAAGTCCGCCAGACTGTGTTCGTGCCCGTTTTCCCAGGATAAGCACCAGGCCGCCTGAATCGCTGCGCCGAGGGCCGCGGCCTCACTTTGTTCGGTACAGATCACGGGCGTGTTCATGGTGTCGGCGACAATCTGCCGCCAGACCGCGCTTTTCGAGCCACCGCCGATCAGGCAAATGCTGCGGCTTTGTAAGCCATTGCGGCGTAGCAGGTCCAGTCCGTAACGCAAGCCGAACGTCGTGCCTTCGACCACTGCGCGGCACAGGTTGGCCCGGGTCAGGTTGGTCATGGTCAGGCCCGACAGGCTGCCGCTGGCATGGGGCAGGGCGGGCACCCGCTCGCCGTTGAAGAACGGCAGCATGCACACACCTTCGGCACCGATCGGTGCCTGGGCAACCAGTTCGTTGAACTGATCGATGTCGAGGTCCAGCGGGTCGCGAATCAGGCCGGTGGCATTGGTCAGGTTCATGGTGCAGATCAATGGCAGCCAGCCGCCACTGGATGAACAGAAGGTGGCGACCGCAGCCTCCGCGGCGACGTTTGGCCTGTCTGAATAGGCGTAGACCGTGCCCGACGAGCCGAGGCTCATGGTGATCGTACCCGGCTGGATGTTACCGGTGCCAATGGCCCCCATCATGTTGTCGCCGCCGCCACTGGACACCAGCGCCCGCGGGTTGATGCCCAGGTGTTCCGCAATCCCCGGCAGAATCGTGCCGACCGCCTGGTGGGCATCGATCAGCTCCGGCAGCGCGGCTTGCAGGTGTCCGCTCGGGTCGATGTCACGCAGCAATTGCAAATCCCACTGGCGCGTACGCACATTGAAATACCCGGTGCCCGAGGCATCCCCGTAATCGCTGCAACTGCGGCCGGTGAGCCAATGGTTGAGGTAGTCGTGGGGTAGCAGAATGCGGGCGATCCGGGAAAACACCTCGGGATGTTGTTCTTTGGTCCAGAGCAATTTGGATACGGTATAGCCCGGCGCGATGACCACGCCGAGGCGTTCCAGCGAACCCTTTTCGCCACCCAGGTGGGCCAGCAATCGGTCATTCTCCGGGGTGGTTTCGGTGTCGCACCAGAGTTTGGCCGGACGCAGCACCTTGCCCTGATCGTCGAGCAGCACCAGGCCATGTTGCTGGCCAGATACGCCGATGCCGAGGATCGACCGGCCATCGACCTTAGCCGCGAGCAACGCGCGGCGGGTGGCCGTAGCGAAGGCTTCCAGCCACTGATGGGTGTCCTGTTCACGGCGACCATCGGCAGCGCTGATCAGTCTGTGGCTGGCCGCTCCCTGGCCGAGCACTCCACCACTGGCCGCGTCGAGGATGATGGCTTTGGTGCCCTGGGTGCCGCAGTCGATGCCGAGGAATAGTGGTTGGGTTGTCATGCAAGATCCTTCGATATCAGTGAACCCTCATCGCGAGCAGGCTCGCTCCTACAGGAGATCTTCAGAGGACACACATGTTGTGTTCGATGAATTTCCAATGTGGGAGCGAGCCTGCTCGCGATGACGGCAGTTGTTACGCCACCGACCTTACGCCAGCACCCGCTCCAGCGTCCGCGACACCCCCACCTCGCGCAAACTGTTGCAGCACCACTCGAACGCCGCGACAAACTCCGGCGAGCGCGCAATCGCCGTACCGAAAATCTCCTCGACCGCCAGCAACCGCTGGGTAATCAGCACATCATCGACCACCAACGCCTGGCAGAACGCTGCACGCGGGTCCGCAATCGAGTAGGTCTCGCCATTCTCATCCACGCCTTTGAGGTACAACGCCCACGCCGCCACCACCAGTGCCGCACGCTTGGTCTCGCGGCCTTCGGCAATCAGGCGGTTGATGGTCGGTACGGTGAATTTCGGAAACTTCGACGAGCCGTCCGAACACACCCGTTCAAGCTGATCGGCGATCGCCTGGTTGGAGAAACGCGCCACCAGGGTGTTCTTGTACTCGCTCAGGTCGATTCCCGGCACCGGGGCCAGTTGCGGCGTCACGTCCAGGTCCATGTAGGCGTGTATGTAGCGTACGAACAACGGGTCGTTCATGGTCTCGTGGACGAAGCGGTAACCCTTCAGGAATCCCAGGTACGTCAGCGCCAGATGACTGCCGTTGAGCAGCTTGATCTTCATTTCTTCATAGGGTGTGACGTCGTCGGTGAATTGCACGCCGACCTTTTCCCAGGCCGGGCGACCGTTGGTGAACTTGTCTTCCAGCACCCATTGCACAAAAGGTTCGCAGACCACCGGCCAGGCATCGTCCAGCCCATGCTGGTCCGCCAGTTGCAGACGGTGCCGGGCGCTGGTCATCGGCGTGATGCGGTCGACCATGGCGTTGGGAAAACTGACGTTGGCGTCGATCCAGTCGCGCAATTCGCTGTCAAGCAAGGCGGCGAAGGCCAGCAGCGCCTTGCGGGTGACGGCGCCGTTGTGTGGCAGGTTATCGCAGGACATTAGGGTGAAGGCCGCTGTGCCAGCCGCGCGGCGCCTGGCCAGTGCGGCACAGAGAAAGCCGAACACGGTTTTCGGGGTGTCGGGGTGCACCAGGTCATGCTGGATCTGCGGCAAGTGCGCCATGAACTCGCCGTTGCTGTCGTCGATGCAGTAACCGCCTTCGGTGATGGTCAGCGAGACGATGCGGATCTCGGGACTGGCCAGCTTGTCGATCAACGCCGGGGCATCGTCCTCGGCCAGCAGCATGTCGCGAAGGGCGCCGATCACCCGCACTTCGATGGCGTCGCTATCGCCGAGTTCGAACAGGGTGAACAGGTAATCCTGATCCTTGAGATCGTCACGGGCGCGGCGGTCCTCGGCGCGCAGGCCGACACCACAGATTGCCCAGTCCAGGCCTTCTCCGGTGTTCATCAGTGCATCGGTGTAAAACGCCTGATGGGCGCGATGGAAACCGCCGACGCCGATGTGCGCGATGCCTTGGCGGGTATCGCCCAACGCGTAGGCGGGCAGGACCACTTCGGGAGCGAGGCGGTTGAGGTTCTGTTTGTTCAGTTTCATCGCAGGTTCTCTGAAATCAGGCAGCAACGCGCAATGGGCGGGTCAACGCCACGCCGTCGGCATCGAATAAATGGCAGTGTTGCGCGTCCAGGTGCAGGCTCAGGGTCTCGCCGTAGCGGCTGGCCAGATCGCCGCGAACGCGCATGGTCAGGGCTTCACCGGACGAAGTCAGGACGTGGCAGAACGTGTCGCTGCCCAGGCGCTCGCTGACATCGGCGGTGACCTGCAGGGTGCAGTCACCCGGTTTGGCCAGTTCCAGATGCTCCGGGCGAATGCCCAGCGTCACCGCCCCCCCGACGCTCAGATGGGATCCGCTCAAGGGCAGGTTGATGCGGGTTCCGGCGTCCAGTTGCACTTCGCAACCCTGACTGTCGACGCGGCTGACCTTGCCCTTGAGGAAGCCCATTTTCGGCGTGCCCAGGAAACCGGCGACGAACAGGTTCGCAGGCTGGTGATAGAGATCCAGCGGCGAGCCGACTTGCTCGATCTTGCCGCCATTGAGTACGACGACTTTGTCGGCCATGGTCATCGCTTCGACCTGATCGTGAGTCACGTAGATCATCGTGGCTTGCAGTTCTTTGTGCAGGCGCAACAGTTCCAGACGCATCTGCACCCGCAGGGCGGCATCGAGGTTGGACAAGGGTTCGTCGAACAGGAAGATTTTCGGGTTGCGCACGATGGCCCGGCCAATCGCCACGCGCTGGCGCTGACCGCCGGACAGTTGCTTGGGTTTGCGCTCCAGCATCGGCCCCAGCTCGAGGATGCGCGCCGCTTCGCTGACCTTTTTCTCCACTTCGGCTTTCGCCACGCCAGCCAGGTCCAGGGCGAGCGACATGTTCTTGCGCACGCTCATGTGCGGGTACAGGGCGTAGGTCTGGAACACCATCGCCAGGTCGCGCTTGGCCGGGCTCACTTCGGTGATGTCGCGGCCATCGAGTTCGATGGTGCCGCCGCTGACTTCTTCGAGCCCCGCGATCAGCCGCAGCAGCGTGGATTTACCGCAGCCCGACGGGCCGACGAAGACCACGAATTCCTTGTCGTTCACTTCAAGGTCAATGCCCTTGATGATGGAAAAGCCTTCGAAGCCTTTGTGCAGATTCTTGATTTTCAGGTTGGCCATGGTGATGGGCCTCCGGTTGTTTTTATTCGGATTGAGCCGGGCAGGCTTTTCTGTAGGAGCGAGCTTGCTCGCGATGCGCTTGCAAGCGACGCATTCTTCCAGTCAGCACGCGTTATCGTTCACGTCCATCGCGAGCAGGCTCGCTCCCACAGGGATCGCATTGAGTCAGGAATCCGGGGAGATTCATTTCACGGCACCGAACGACAGGCCGCGCACCAGTTGTTTCTGGCTGATCCAGCCGAAGATCAGGATCGGCGCGCAGGCCAGGGTCGAGACCGCCGACAACTTGGCCCAGAACAGCCCTTCGGGGCTTGAATACGAGGCGATCAACGCGGTCAGTGGCGCGGCTTTCGACGAGGTCAGGTTCAGCGACCAGAATGCCTCGTTCCAGCACAGGATCAGCGACAGCAGCACCGTGGACGCCAGGCCGCCCTTGGCGATCGGCAGCAGCACCCGGAGCATTTCCTGCGCCAGCGTTGCGCCGTCCAGGCGTGCGGCTTCGAGGATGTCCTTGGGGATGTCCTTGAAGTAGGTGTAAATCATCCAGACCACGATCGGCAGGTTGATCAGCGTGTAGATCACGATCAGCGCTATGCGCGTGTCGAGCAGGCCGAAACTCTTGGCCAGCAGGTAGATCGGCATCAGCACGCCCACCGGCGGCAGCATTTTGGTCGAGAGCATCCACAGCAGCGTGCCTTTGGTGCGCTGGGTTTCGTAGAACGCCATGGAGTAGGCCGCCGGCACCGCGATCAGCAGGCACAGGGCCGTGGCGCTGAAGGAAATCACCACCGAGTTCCAGGCAAAACTGAAGTAATCACTGCGCTCGTTGATGTGCAGGTAGTTCTCCAGCGTCGGCATGAAAATGAATTGCGGTGGCGTGGCGAACGCATCGATTTCGGTTTTGAAACTGGTCAGTACCATCCAGAAGATCGGGAAGAAAATCAGGATCGCGATGGCCCAGGCCAACGTACCGAGCAGCAGGCTTTGCAGGCGACGGGATTGTTGAAGAGTCATGGCAGGCCTCAGGCTTTGTCGGTCAGGTTTTTGCCGATCATTCGCACCAGAATGATCGCGGCGATGTTGGCGATGACCACGGCGATCAAGCCGCCCGCCGAGGCCATGCCGACGTCGAACTGCACCAGCGCCTGGTTGTAGATCAGGTAGGCGAGGTTGGTCGAGGCGTAGCCGGGGCCGCCATTGGTAGTGGTGAAGATTTCGGCGAACACCGAGAGCAGGAAGATGGTTTCGATCATCACCACCACCGCAATCGGCCGCGCCAGGTGTGGCAGGGTCAGGTGCCAGAAAATCGCGATGGGCCCGGCGCCGTCCAGGCGCGCGGCTTCTTTCTGTTCCTGGTCGAGGGACTGCATGGCAGTCATCAGGATCAGGATCGCGAAGGGCAGCCATTGCCACGAGACAATGATGATGATCGACAGCAGCGGGTAGTGCGCCAGCCAGTCCACCGGTTGCGCGCCGAACAACTTCCAGACGTAGGCGAGAATCCCCGACACCGGGTGGAAAATCAGGTTCTTCCAGATCAGTGCGCCCACCGTGGGCATGATGAAGAACGGCGAGATCAGCATCACCCTGACGATGCCGCGACCGAGAAACTCACTGGCCTCCAGCAAGGCGCTGATCAGTACGCCAAACACCACGCTGATCAACAGCACGCTGCCCACCAGCAACAGGGTGTTGGTGGCGCCGGGCAGGAAGCCCGAGTCGGTGAGGAAGTAGGTGAAGTTCTCCAGTCCGACGAACTCGTTCTCACCCGGATTGAGCAGGTTGTAGCGAATCAACGAAAAGTAGAGGGTCATGCCCAGTGGCACGATCATCCACAACAGCAGCAGTGCCACCGAAGGGCTGACCAGAAACCAGCCGGGATTGGCCACGCGGTTTTTGCGCAGCGGTTGGACAATGTCCATGTGAGCTTTGACAGTTGATGTATTCATGGTGTTAAACCGATTGGGTACAGGCAATGAAGATCAACTGTGGGAGCGGGCTTGCTCGCGAAGAGGCTGGTACATCCGATGCATCTTTTTCGACTGGAATACCCGGTCTGGCTCCTGGCTTGCCCGGGTCCGCGGCCTTGAGCGATTCCAGCGTAACCTTGGCGAATGGCGCCGCACTCAAGTACGCCTCACTGTAGGTCGAGGCCCGGGTGCCCGGCGGCACGTTGGCGATGCCGTCCTTTTCCGCGACCAGGGCGCTGTACTCCCTGGAGGTGGCCCAGGCGCTGAAGGTTTTCGCGGCGTCCTTGGCTTTGGAACTGGTCGGAATGGCCAGCGCCCAGGAGTACAACCAGGCCGAGCCCTTGTCGGTCACCTGGTGCGGCGCATAGGTGAAGCCGACGTGATCGGCGACCTTGCTTTGGGTTTTGTCGGTGACGAACGAGCCGGCAACGCTGGCATCGACCCAGATCGCGCATTTGCCGCTGTTGAACAACGCCAGGTTTTCATTGAAACCGTTGCTCGACGCGCCCGGCGGGCCGGATTTCTTCATGGTGTCGACGTAGAAGTTCAGCGCGTTTTTCCACTCGGGGCCGTTGAATTCCGGCTGCCACTTCTCATCGAACCAGCGCGCGCCATAGGCGTTGGCGACGGTGGTGACCAGCGCCATGTTCTCGCCCCAACCGGCCTTGCCGCGCAGGCAGATGCCGTACTGTTCCTGCCCGGGTTTGTTCAGTTTGGCGGCGAACTCACCGATCTGCTCCCAGGTCGGGTGTTCGGGCATGTTCAGGCCAGCGTCCTTGAACAGGTCGGTACGGTAATAGGTGATGGAGCTTTCGGCGTAGAACGGGAGGGCATACAGCGACCCCTTCACCGACAGGCCTTCACGCACCGATGGAAACACGTCGTCGAGGGCATAGGCGGCTGGCAAATCCTTCATCGGCTCCAGCCAGCCCTTGGCGCCCCAGAGTGCGGCTTCGTACATGCCGATGGTCAGCACGTCGAACTGCCCGCCCTGGGTGGCGATGTCGGTGGTCAGGCGCTGGCGCAGGACGTTTTCCTCGAGCACTACCCAATTGAGCTTGATGTCCGGGTGCTCGGCCTCGAAGGTTTTCGAGAGCTTCTGCATGCGGATCATGTCGCTGTTATTGACGGTGGCGATGGTCAGGGTCTGGGCGCCAAGGCTGACGCCGCTGAGGGTCATGCAGGTGAGGGCAAGCAGAGCTTTTACCGAAGGTTGCATCGTGCACTCCTTTTCTGCACCCGGCGGGTTACAGAAGGACAGTTATTGTTTTTGTGTCTTCCGAAGGCAGGAAGAATGTGCACTGATTACATCCTTCATTGGAGGGCGAGACAAATCATCCATCGCACTTTAATTGATACTTTTTTGCACTGAACTTTAGGGGGGTAGACGCAAGGAAGGGCTTTTCAGCGATGGGGCGGTATTGAAACCGTACAGGTTTCAGGGCTTGGCGCTGTACCTGTGGGAGCGGGCTTGCTCGCGAAGGCGGTGTGTCAGACAACACTTTGATAACTGACACACCGCGGTCATGCCCTTGAGCTGCTGAAAGCGCCGGTTGAAGTTGGAAATATTGTTGAAGCCCGATTCGAAGCACACGTCAGTGACCGGTTTGTCGCCATCGGCGAGCAACTCGCAGGACTTGCTGATGCGCAGGCGATTGACGAATTCGATGAAATTACGCCCGGTGGCCTGCTTGAACACTCGGCTGAAATACGTGGGCTTCATGCCCAGGTGTTCGGCGACTTCTTCCAGCGGCAAATCCCGGGCGTAATGGGCGAAGATGTAATCCACCGCGCGGTTGGTGCGATCGATATTGTGCTCGTCGGCCAGTTGTGGGGTCGTGGCACCGGAGAGCAATTGGTACTCGTCGGTGGCCGCGAGCAACTCCAGCAGAATGAAAAAGTGCCCGAGCCGGGTGGCGCCGCTGGTATCGGCAATGCGCTGCATCAAGTCCATGGCCCGGGCGATGGTGTGCTTGCAGCGAAACTCAATACCGTACTGCGCGCGTTCGAGCAGCGGTGCCAGGGTCTTGAGCTCGGCGAATACCTGATAGCCGCTGTCGAACAACTCGTCGGTGAAATTGACCAGCATGTCGCGCTTGGGCACCACTTCGTCCTCGGCCACCTGGCTGATCCAGTTGTGGGGCAGATTGGGGCCGGTCAGGAACAGGGTTTGCGGATAGAAGTTGCCGATGTAATCGCCAATGAACACCTTGCCGGAGCTGGCGACGATCAGGTGCAGCTCGTATTCCTTGTGGAAATGCCAGCGCACCAGCGGGCTGGGAAAACCGTGCTGGCGGTAGATGATGGACAAGCCATTGTGGTCGTCCATCAATTCATAGGAAGGATCGGTGACTCTGGCGGGGCGGGTCATGTCAGGGCGCTTGTGTTGTTATTCCGTCCTGATCATGCCTCTTGACTGAGGGATAACGCTACTACCGGCTGAGTACCTGCTCCTGCAAGGCGCGCTACTCCTGATTAAGCCGGTTCTTCGCCTCGATCCATTGCGCCATGTATTGAGTGCTCTTGTGCTGGTGATGACGCAGCATACTGCCGGTAAAGTTATCTCGTCTGATGTTGGCCAGATCCCGTTGGCATTCGACGAGCCGCTGGATCAAGGCCGGGCCATGAACGGATTTCCGGTAACGGCTGGCGAGCAGGGTTTGCGCGTGCGCCTGGGCGTGGAGCCAACGCGTCTTGTCGTTGTGCAGTTGCACGGCATGATCGGCGAACTCGCGTGCCGTACGGGTCACTGCACCGGGCCATGCCTCTTCGCCGTGCATCGCCTCTGCACCGACTGGCGTCGTCACATTCGGTGTGCCACAGAGCATCGCATCGACAATCTTGCCTTTGATTCCCGCGCCAAAACGCAGAGGCGCCATACACACCCGGGCCGACGACATGACTTGCAGGGCGTCCTCTGCCCAGTTCATCACATGAAAACCGTGGGCCGGGTTATGCAAGGCCGTCGCCTTGGGTGGTGTGTAGGCACCATAGATATGCAATTGAGCGCCGGGCAATTGCTCGCGAATCAGCGGCCAGATCGCGGTTTTCAGCCAGAGCACCGCATCCCAGTTGGGCGCATGGCGAAAGTTACCGATATGCAGAAAATGTGCCCGGTCTTCGAACGCTACCGGTGCACTGGCCGCAAGCTCGACCATCAACGGGCACCAGTGCAACAGGTTGCGCGGAAATCTGAACTGCTCGACCAGCAATTCGATTTCCACTTCGGAAACCATCAGCGTCAAATCACAACGATAAAATGAGGCAATCTCGCGCTTCGCCAGATCGGTATTGGCCATGTGTTCAAATTCGTCGCGCGACGCCGGGGCGAACAGGTCGTTGAAGTCATTGTTGTCCTCACTGGCCTTCAAGCGCTCCTTGAGGCGTTGCTGCCGCCCATGCCTGAGGCTTTGCAGGTCGCAGCTTTCGAGCACGCGCAAGGCATCGGGGCAATACTTCTCGACCCGCCAGCCGAACTGTTCTTCCATCATGAATTGATCGAACAACACGATGTCCGGTGCCAGTTCGCTGATGAATGCGTCGAAACTGCTGTTGTTCAGCTCGATAGGTACTTCGCGAATACCCAGCGCCGTCAGGTCTGCGCGTTGTTCGCCGAAGCCCGCCGGGCTGCTGAACGTGATATCCCAGCCTTGTTGCAGGAAAACCTCGAGAATTTGCATGACATGCCCGCTGGCCGCCGAAGAGCGGGGCTCGGGCCAGACGTAACCAATGACCAGGACTTTGGTTGCGTAGGGCTCAATCATTGACGGGAATTCCTTGAAGCGGATACAGGGCAGGAAAGAAAAACGGGGCGCATTAAACCACAGCAAGACCCAGGGTTAGCCGATTATGCTTTTAACTTTGTCGCGCAACTGATCGATGGAGAACGGTTTGCCGATCAAGTGCATGCCTTGGGGCACTTCGATGTTATCGGCATAGCCGCTGGCAAACAGGACCGGAAGGGCTGGACGCAAAGCACGTGCTTCATTGGCCAGTTCGCGGCCGTCCATGATCGGCAGGCCCACATCGGTCATCATCAGGTCAATGTGCTGGTTCAAGTCCTTGAGCTGCTCCAGTGCCTGTTCGCTGCCATCGGCTTCAAGCACGTTGTATTCCAACTCCTCCAGTACGTCGACGATCAGCATGCGCACGATGGCATCGTCTTCGACGACGAGGATGATGGAGGCGTTGGCGGATGACATAGTGAGATTCCCGAAAAAATGGCGTTGCCGGTCGCTCGAAATCACCGGCCTCTTGCATGAGTAAGTGACGGATCCCGACAAGTTCCCAGCGCGATGAAAAAAAGAATGGCCGCGCAGGTCAGGCAAGGATAACCCGCTGCTTTGGGGCGCGCAGCGGAATGTAGGACCCTGCGCAAAAACACGTCAGAAAAATGGATCAATGTGCCAGTTTTGGGGCAAACTCCTTGCACTCTGACAGTTCTACAAGGCCTGCCCCATGACCCCTGCGTCCTCGGTTGATGAGCAACGATTTCGTAAACTCCTGAGCCGCAACATCAGCCTGCCCTTGGGTCTGGGCCTTATCAGTGCAGTGTTCTTCGTGTCGCTGATCAGCTATTTACTGTCGACGATCCAGTGGGTGCAACACACCGACCGGGTGATCAATAACGCCAATGACGCGGTCAAGCTGACCGTGGACCTGGAAACCGGGATGCGCGGTTTTCTGCTCAGTGGCGACGAACATTTCCTCGATCCCTACGAAACCGCCAAGCCGCGCATCGCCGTGGCCCTCAACACGTTGCTCGAGCTGACCGCCGATAACCCGGTGCAGACCGACCGCTTGTTGCGGTTGCAGGCCTTGCAGCAGGAGTGGGCCCAATACGCGCAATCGCTGATCGATTTGCAGCGCAGCAGCGGTGACTTTCGCGCCGTGGTCAAGGCCGGGCGTGGCAAGCGACTGACCGATGAAATTCGCAAGCAGTTCGAGGACGTGATCGACGCCGAACAACAATTGCGCACATCGCGCAATGATGAAGTGCGACGTACCACGGTCATGAGCATCAGCCTCTACCTGTTGTTCATTGCCGGGGTGAGCGGGTTGCTGGCGTATGTCGGGCGCCGCGATTTGTTGACCCTGTCGCAGAACTACAGCGTCAACCTTGCCGCCCAGCAGGCCAGCGCCCATCGTCTGGAGCAGCAGGCCTGGCTGCGCAACGGCCAGACCGAGCTGGCCGAGCAAGTGCTGGGGCAATTGAGCCTGAACATGCTGGGTCGCAATATCCTGCAATTTTGTGCGCAGTACCTCGGCACCGCCGTGGCGGCCATTTATGTTCGGGAAGAACAGGGCGGCCTCAAGCGCATCGCCACCTACGGCTTTTCCCGTGAGCAGGAAGATCGCGAGCAGCAGATTTACAGCGACGAAGGCATTGTCGGCCAGGCGGCGCAACAGGCACGACTGATTCGCCTGGACGAGGTGCCGGGTGATTATTTCAAGGTCAGCTCCGGCCTCGGCGAAGGTTTGCCGCGCAGTGTGCTGGTGGTGCCAACCCGCGACGACGACCGGGTCAATGGCGTGATCGAGTTGGGTTTCCTGCGTCCGCTGAGTGAACGCGATGTCGCGTTGCTGGAGTTGATTGCCAGCAACATCGGCACGTCCATCGAGGCCGCACGTTATCGCCAGCGCTTGCAGGATGTGCTGGCTGAAACCCAGCAGCTCAATGAAGAGCTGCAAGTGCAGCAGGAAGAACTCAAGACCGCCAACGAAGAGCTCGAAGAGCAGTCGCGGATTCTCAAGGAGTCCCAGGCGCACCTGGAAACCCAGCAGGTGGAGCTGGAGCAGACCAACGAACAACTCGCCGAGCAGGCTGAAGCACTGGCCGGGCAACGCGATGCCATGGACCTGAAAAATGCCGAACTCAATCAGGCCCGGATCCAGCTCGAAGAGCGCGCTGAAGAGTTGCAGCGCTCAAGCAAGTACAAGTCCGAGTTCCTCGCCAACATGTCCCACGAGCTGCGCACGCCGCTGAACAGCTCGTTGATCCTGGCCAGGCTGCTGGCGGAAAACCCGGAGGGAAACCTCAGCGCCGAGCAGGTCAAGTTCGCCGAATCGATCTACTCCGCCGGCAATGACTTGCTCAACCTGATCAACGACATTCTGGACATTTCCAAAGTCGAGGCCGGCAAGCTGGAAATCCGCCCGGAGAACACCAGCGTGGCGCGCCTGGTGGAGGGCCTGCGCGGCCTGTTCCAGCCATTGGCCACGGACAAGCAGCTGGATTTCCAGATCGATATGCAGGACGGCGCGCCGCAGGTGCTGTTCACCGACCGCCAGCGCCTGGAGCAGGTCCTCAAGAACCTGCTGTCCAACGCCGTGAAGTTCACCGAAAAGGGCAGCGTCAGCCTGCTCGTCGCCATGGCGCCGAACGAGGGCATTGCGTTTACCGTCCGCGATTCCGGTATCGGCATAACGGCGGATCAGCACGAAAGCATCTTCGAAGCGTTCCGTCAGGCCGATGGCACCACCAATCGGCGTTACGGCGGCACCGGGCTGGGCTTGTCGATCTCCCGTGATCTGGCAGCCTTGCTCGGCGGCTCCATCAGCGTGACCAGCACGCCGGGGCAGGGCAGTGCGTTTACACTGGTCATGCCACAGCAGTACGTGGAACCGGGCGAAGTGCCTGTCGAACCGATGCGAGCCGTTCCTGTGACGGCTGCACCGAGTGTATCGCCGCCCACGTTGTCGCCACTGATTGCCGACGTCGACATTCCGCGTTTCGACGACGATCGCCACAACGGCCCGTTCACCAGCCGCTGCATTCTAGTGGTGGAGGATGAGGCCAACTTTGCGCACATCCTCTACGATCTTGCCCATGAACTGGGTTATCAGTGCCTGGTGGCCCATGGCGCCGACGAAGGTTATGACCTGGCCAAGACGTTCATTCCCGATGCAATCCTGTTGGACATGCGCCTTCCGGATCATTCCGGCCTGACCGTGCTGCAACGTTTGAAGGAGCACGCCGAAACCCGGCACATCCCGGTGCATGTGATTTCGGTCGAGGACCGGGTTGAAGCGGCGATGCACATGGGCGCCATTGGCTATGCGGTCAAACCGACCACCCGCGAAGAACTCAAGGACGTGTTCGGCCGCCTTGAGGCCAAGCTGACCCAGAAGGTCAAACGCGTGCTGCTGGTCGAAGATGACGATTTGCAACGCGACAGCATTGCCCGCCTGATCGGCGACGATGACATCGAGATCACCGCCGTTGGCCTTGCGCAGGAGGCGCTGGACCTGCTGCGGGCCTCCGTCTTTGATTGCATGATCATCGACCTCAAGCTGCCGGACATGCTCGGCAATGACCTGCTCAAGCGCATGTCCACCGAAGACATCTGCTCGTTTCCACCGGTCATCGTCTATACCGGGCGTAACCTGACCCGGGATGAAGAGGCCGAACTGCGCAAGTATTCGCGCTCGATCATCATCAAGGGCGCACGCTCGCCGGAGCGGCTGCTGGACGAGGTGACGCTTTTTCTGCACAAAGTCGAATCTCGGTTGTCCCATGAGCGGCAGAAGATGCTCAAGGTCGCCCGCAGTCGCGACAAGGTCTTCGAGGGCCGCAAGGTGCTGCTGGTGGATGACGATGTGCGCAACATCTTCGCCCTCACCAGCGCGCTGGAGCAAAAGGGCGCGGTCGTGGTCATTGGCCGCAACGGCCGTGAAGCGATTGAACGATTGAATGAGGTGCAAGACATCGATCTGGTGTTGATGGACGTGATGATGCCGCAGATGGATGGTTTTGAAGCCACCGTTGAAATCCGCAAGGACCCGCGCTGGCGCAAGTTGCCGATCATTGCGGTGACGGCCAAGGCCATGAAGGACGATCAGGAACGCTGCCTGCAGGCCGGCGCCAACGATTACCTGGCCAAGCCCATCGACCTGGATCGCCTGTTTTCGCTGATTCGTGTCTGGTTGCCGAAGATGGAACGTATCTAGTGGAGCGCAATTTTTCAGTGGAGCGAAACAGCGAAATCGAATTGCGGTTGTTGATCGAGGCGATCTACCTCAAGTACAGCTACGATTTTCGCGATTACTCTGGCGCTTCGATCAAGCGCCGGATCAACCATGCGTTGAGTCAGTTCGAGTGCAACACCATCTCGGCGTTGCAGGAAAAGGTCCTGCACGATCCCGTCGCCTTCATGCAACTGCTGCAATTGCTGACCATTCCGGTCAGTGAGATGTTTCGCGACCCTTCGCACTTCCTGGCCATCCGCAAGGAAGTGGTACCGCTGCTGCGAACCTACCCTTCGATCAAGATCTGGATCGCCGGATGCAGCACCGGTGAAGAGGTGTATTCGATGGCCATTCTGCTGCGCGAAGAAGGCCTGCTCGACCGAACCATCATCTACGCGACCGACATCAATCCGCGCTCACTGGAAAAGGCCAAGCAAGGGATTTTCTCGATGGAGAATGTCCGCGCCTACACTGCTAATTACCAGCAGGCCGGTGGCCAGCGCTCGTTTGCCGACTACTATACGGCCGCTTATGGGTACGCCATTTTCGACAAGACGCTGCGCGAGAACGTGACCTTCGCCGATCACAGCCTGGCAACGGACAGCGTATTTTCCGAAACTCAATTAATTTCATGTCGTAACGTATTGATTTATTTCAATAAAAAACTTCAGGATAGGGCGTTCGGGCTGTTTCATGAGTCCCTCTGCCATCGCGGTTTCCTGGTGTTGGGCAGCAAGGAAACCCCGAATTTTTCAGCCTTCGGCAATCAGTTCGAGCCGCTGGTCAAACTAGAACGGATCTACCGAAAATCATGAACAGTGCAGCGAACCTGCCGGCTATCGAAGCGATCGTGATCGGTGCCTCCGCCGGTGGCGTCGAGGCGCTGTTGAACATCCTCGGCCCGCTGCGTGAGGGCTTCGCGCTGCCGATCATTGTCGTGCTGCACCTGCCGGACGATTACCGCAGCCAACTGGCGGACGTGTTTTCCCGACGGGTTGCCCTGCCGGTGCTGGAGGCGTGCGACAAGACTCCGATCGAGGCCGGTACGCTGTATTTCGCCGCGCCCGGTTATCACCTGTCGGTGGAGCAGGACCGCAGCTTTTCCCTGAGCCTGGAGCCACGAGTGCATCATTCGCGACCCGCCATCGATTACCTGTTCGAATCGGCCGCCGATGCGTACGGAGCCAATCTGGCTGCGGTATTGCTCACTGGCGCCAACCGCGATGGCGCGCGCGGGCTGGCCCGGGTCAAACAGTGCGGCGGCATGACCATCGTGCAAGACCCGCAAGAGGCTCAGGTCGCCACCATGCCCCAGGCTGCGCTGGATATGCATCAGCCGGACCACATACTTCCTGTACGCGGCATCGGCCGTCTGCTTGTCGAACTGGAACGAATCGCATGCTAAGAAATATCCAGGCCAAACTGCTGATCGTCGACGATCTGCCGGAGAATCTGCTGGCGCTCGAAGCGCTGATCAAGCGTGAGGACCGAATCGTGTACAAGGCGCTGTCCGCCGACGAAGCCTTGTCACTGCTGTTGCAACACGAGTTCGCCATGGCCATCCTCGATGTGCAGATGCCCGGCATGAATGGCTTCGAGCTGGCCGAGTTGATGCGTGGCACGGAAAAAACCAGGAACATCCCGATCGTTTTCGTCAGCGCCGCCGGGCGTGAGCTGAATTACGCGTTCAAGGGCTATGAAAGCGGTGCCGTGGACTTCCTGCACAAGCCGCTGGACATCTACGCGGTCAAGAGCAAGGTCAATGTGTTCGTCGACCTGTATCGCCAAAGCAAGGCGATGCAGGAACAGGTGCTGGCCCTTGAGCAAAGTCGCCGCGAACAGGAGACCCTGCTCAAGCAGCTGCAAAACACCCAGCTGGAACTGGAGCAGGCGGTGCGCATGCGCGATGACTTCATGTCCCTCGTTGCCCACGAAGTGCGCACGCCGCTCAATGGCCTGATCCTTGAAACCCAGTTGCGCAAGATGCACCTGGCCCGGGACAACGCAGCCGCCTTCACCCTGGACAAAATGCACGCCATGGTCGACCGCGACGAGCGGCAGATCAAAAGCCTCATACGTTTGATCGAAGACATGCTCGATGTCTCGCGCATTCGCACCGGCAAGTTATCGATTCGGCCGACGTGTTTCGATCTTTCAGCGCTGGTTCGGGAGTTGTTGCAGAATTTTTCCCGGCAGATCGACGCTGCCGAGACGTCGGTCACACTCGATGCCGAGCAACCGGTGATCGGAAATTGGGACGAGTTTCGTATAGAACAGGTCATTTCCAACCTGTTGACCAACGCCTTGCGTTATGGGGCCAAGGGCCCGATCTCGGTGAAGGTATACAGTGAGGAGGGCCGGGCGCTGGTGGACGTACAGGACCAGGGGATCGGCATCAGCGAAGAAAACCAGGAGCGGATTTTCCAGCAGTTCGAACGGGTATCGGCCAAACACGCCGTCGCCGGGCTGGGCCTGGGATTGTTCATTTCAGAACAGATTGTGACCGCCCATGGCGGCACCATTACGGTCCAGAGCCGGATTGGCGAAGGCGCCTTGTTTCGCGTTTGTCTGCCGCTGTAGGAAAACAGCCAGAGAAACGCAACCTCTGATCGACACCACGGTCGTATCAGCAGCAATTGACCGAACAAAGGCTTCCCCATGAGCGAAGATGCACAAGATGTAGTACTCGTCGTCGAGGACGATCCCTCGATTCTGATGGTGCTGTCCGCTTATCTGTCGGGCGAGGGTTACCGCGTATTGCAGGCCGAAAACGGCGAGCAGGCTTTTGAAATCCTGGCGAGCAAACCGCACCTGGACATGATGATCACCGACTTCCGTCTGCCCGGTGGAATCTCCGGCGTGCAGATCGCCGAACCCGCCGTGAAGCTGCGACCGGAACTCAAGGTGATTTTCATCAGCGGCTATGCCCAGGAAATCCGTGAGACCGACAGCCCGATCACGCGCAAGGCGCCGATTCTCGACAAGCCATTTGATCTGGATAAATTACAGGAGCTGATGCAGGACATGCTTTCGTAAGCGCGCTGTTGGTTCTCGTACCTGTAATTTCTGACAGTTCGCGCCAGACACAGCCGCGATCCGCGGCTTTTTGCCCTTCATGAACACGATGGGTCCGTGGCCGAGACTACGGCTCAACAAAACTTCAGTCGGGGTTAAAGCCCTTGCTGCAACGCCGGATCATCGGGATTCATCTGTTCGAGTTGCGCCAACAGGATCTGTACGTTTTGCAGTTGGCCGCTTTCCTTCCAGAAATTGATCAGCAACACCCGGGCCTTGCGGTCATTCGGATGACGCTGAACGATTTCCTGCAACTGTTTCTGCGCCGCTTCCAGCTCCTGCTCGCCGTGCAACGTGGTGGCCAGGTCGTAGCGGTAATCCCGGTTGTTCGGTTCAAGTTCCACGGCCTTGGACAGGCCAAGCAGGGCGAATTCGCTTTGCTCGTGATGCAGCAACCAGAGCCCCAGGGCATGTTGGAGGTAGGCCGAATCGGGCTGTGCCTGGAGTTGCCTGGCCAACAACTGGCGGGCGGCGTCGATCTGGCCCTGTTTATCCAGCACCTCGATTTGCAACACCAGCGCCGGCAGGTTGTCCGGCGCCAGGCGCAGGGTGTTGTCCAGCGCCTGTTGCGCCTCCTTGAGCTCGGCGTTGTGCAGGTGTAACCGGGCCAGTTGGTATTGGTTTTCCGTGCTTTGCGGCTCGCTCTTGAGTACTTGCTCCCAGGCATCAATGGCTTGCTCCAGCGGCCCGAAATACAGGCCGAGTTCATCCGGAGACAAGCCCAGCAGCGCGTTGATCGCGGCCAGTCGAACGCTTTGTTCGCTGTCGTCGAGCAATGGCCCCAGCAATAAACTGCGCTGGCCGTTCGGTACCAGGCCGCTGATGCTCTTGATCGCGGCGATACGCACGTCGGGCGACTCGTTCTGCAAGTCGGCATCCGCCAGTTTCAGGGCCACCGAGCTTGGATAATTGGGCAGCTCGGCATGCAGCCAGACACGACGCTTGGGAGGCAGGTCCGGACGACGCAATTGCTGATAGAGCACCCGCGCGGCACCGGGTTGACCAGCCCGGGCAGCCGCCAGCGCTTCGCTGTAGCCATGCTGGATGGCTTCGGGAACCACCGGGGTGGTATCGCGCAGGGAAAACCACGCAAGGCCGATGACGAGCAGGGCGAAGACGCTGATAAACAGATAGCGGCGGGACTTGGGCATGCAGGAATCCGGAAGCTGGCAAGCTTTTGCAAAGGCGCAAGCTTCGGTCAGGCCAGGCTTTGAGTCAAACCTTGACGACGTTTACGCTCGATTCAAACGGTTGAACAACCCTTCAGCCGACAAACAACGGGCCTGCAAGCTGTGTCGACAGCAAAACCTCTCGAGGCACCGCAGTAGTGACTACGCTTGCTGGAGGTGTCACTTCGAGYGCTCCCATGCAAGCGTTGCTGCAGTACTTCAAGGCCATGCTCAACCCCGGGCCCGGGGTGTTGCTGTTTGCCTTGAGAACCATCGCGGCCGGGCTGTTGACCCTGTACCTGGCGTTCCTGTTCGATCTGGACCAGCCAAAATGGTCGATCATGGCCGTGGTCATCATCAGCCAGCCACTGGGAGGCATGGTGCTGGCGCGCAGTTTTGGCCAGGTGATCGGCACCACGACGGGCGCGGCCGTGGCGGTGCTGATCATGGCGATCTTTCCCCAGGCGCCGCTGCCGTTCATCACCACCCTGGCGTTGTGGCTGGCGTTGTGCACCGCCGGTGGCACCTTGTTGCGCTATACCAGTTCCGGGGCGTTTGTCCTCAGCGGCTACACCGCCGTGGTGGTGGCCTTGCTGGCGGTGCCGGACCAGGACGGCATGTTTTTGCTGGCGGTGACCCGCGTCACCGAGACGCTGCTGGCGGTTGCCTGTGTGTGCGTGGTCAGCCTGCTTACCGCCAGGCCGGAAGCCGTGGCCCGGGACTACTTCGCCAGGATCGATCAAATCACCCGGTTGCTGGCCACCCATGCCAGCGCCGTCATCCGCACCGAAGAGAGCGAAGCGGATTTCCAGCACCGGCAAATGCAGCTGTTGGGCCAGATCAGCGGCCTGGAGGGCGTGCGCCGGCACATGTACTTCGATGCCCCACGGTTACGCAGTGCCAATGGCCTGGTGCAACTATTGGGCAACCAACTGGTGTTGTTGACCGCGCGGCTGACCGCTCTGCGCCATCAGCGGCTGTTGTTGACCGAGCGCTGGGAGGGTGAGTTGCCTGAAGAAATTCAGCGATTACGCGCCGAAGAACTGGCCTTTCTCGATGAACTGGCGCAGAAGGGGCGTTCGCTGTCCAGTGACCAGCGCCATCATTTCACGTTGCTGCAACAACGCTTTGATGAGTTGGCGTACAGAGCCGAACAATTGACCGAGCCGCTACCGGCCACCTTGCGTTCGCTGGCCTGGTCGCTGCGCTGGGAGCAAGCGCGTCTGCTGCAGCAACTGGAGCAGATTCTGGAATTGAGCGATGCCATCCAGAGCGGGCGACCCGCCAGCAGTGTGTTTCGCGGGCGGGAAAACCCGTTGCATCTGGACTTTACCCTGGCGACCATGAATGCCGTCCGGGCCTTTTCCGCGCTATTGATAGCTGGCCTGATCTGGATCGAAACCGGCTGGGATGGTGCGCGAGGCGGGATGGTGCTGGTGGGCATCCTTTGCTCGCTGATGTCGACGTTTCCCCGACCGCTGCTGGCGGTTCAAAGCTATGCGAGGGGATTCGGGCTGGCACTGGTGGCCTCGGCGCTCCTTCAGTTCATGTTTGTCCCGATGATCAGCAATTTCGAGATGCTTGCCTTGCTGCTGGCGCCCTTGCTCTACGCTGTCGCGGTGGGGCTGGCCAGTCCACCCACCACAGGTACCGGGATTGGCCTGGGACTCACGACTTTTCTGTTGCTCGGCCCGTTGAACGTTGGGATTGGTCAAAACACCGCCATCCAGTGGTTTGAGTTTGCCGGGGCTTACACCTGCGCGACCGTGCTGGCCTTGAGTGTCTACGCGCTGATCTTTCCGTTCAGGCCGGATTTGCGCATGCGCAGGCTCCACAAAGAGAACGGCGAGCAGGTGTACGCCTTGCTGAAAACCTCGGCGACCGATGAGCAGCAGTTTGCGTTCGAGAGCCGTATGGTTGATCGCCTGACCATGATGCTGGGGCTACTGCCGGCGACCCGGGAGCCACAATCACGTGAGCGGTTCCAGGTCAGCCTGGGCTGCATGGCACTGGGTACTGCCTTGAATCAGCTTCGGCAGCAGGGGCAGAACAACGCGTTACTGAGCCCGGCTCTGCAAACTCGCCTGTTTTCGACCGTACGGGAAACGGGAAGGCTGGTCGCCGGTCGGCCCGGGGTCGAAGTGGCGCAGGTGATTGATAGCCTGCACGCCTTGGGCGACGACCTGGACGCCCTGCATACCGATGTTCATGAGCGCTTGTGGTCGGTGTTCCGGATGCGGGTGGCGCTGCTGATCGTGGTGTCGTTCGTCGAGCGTTATCGTGGCTACTTTCAACCCTCCGGCCTTGAAGGAGACCCGGTCCTTGCCCATTGATCTGGAAGTGGGGGGGGCCTATCTGCCCCCGATTGCCCAGGCACTGCTGCTGGGCTTGCCGATTTTTCTGTTGCTGGACTGGACGTTACGGCGCCTCGGTGTGCTGCAGTTTGTCTGGCACGAGGCATTGTTCGAAGGTGCGTTGTACGCCTGCGTCTGCGCTACGTTGATTCTGGTGATGGGAGCCTGATGCCTTGAAGAACATCCTTTCCCGACTCACGACGGTGGCGGTGGTCCTGCTGGCCTTTATCCTGGGCTGGTTCGCCTGGGAGCATTACACCCGCGCGCCCTGGACCCGGGATGCCCGGGTGCGTGCCGATGTGGTGACCTTGTCCGCCGATGTCTCGGGGCGAATCGTCAGCCTGGCCGTGCAGGACAACCAGCACGTGGACAAGGGCCAGGCACTGCTGGAGATCGACCCGGCGCGTTACACCCTTGCGGTGGAGCATGCCAAACGTGCCGTTGAGGTGGCGAAAGCCTCACTTGGGCAGGCCCAGGCGGCCATTACCGCCAGCGAAGCATTGCTCAAACAACGTCAGAGCGAAGAACAACGGCGGCGCACGCTCAAGGATCGTTCGGCGATTTCCGGCGAAGAGTGGGAAAAAGCCAACACCGATGTGTCGGTGGCCCAGGCTGACTTGCTGCGTAATCAGGCCAATCTGGTGTTGGCCCAGGCCAACGTGCAACTGGCCATCGCGGCGTTGACCCAGTCCGAGCTCGATTTGCAGCGTACCCATGTCGTATCCCCGGTGACCGGCTACGTCACCAATCTGCTGACCCGGGAGGGCGACTATGCCTCGGCCGGCGGTCCATTGCTGGCACTGGTGGACAGCGACTCGTTCTATGTCAGTGGCTACTTTGAAGAAACCAAGTTGCCGCGGATCGGCGAGGGTGACCGGGTCAAAATCGAATTGATGAGTGGCGAGATGTTCGGCGGCAAAGTGCAGAGCATTGCCTTCGCCATTGCCGACCGGGAAAACCTGCCCGGTGGCCGCCTGCTGGCCAACATCAACCCCAGTTACACCTGGATCAAACTGGCGCAGCGGGTGCCGGTACGGATCGAGATCGATGCCGACTATGTCGGTAAAGACAAGCTCAGGGCGGGGACCACGGCCACCGTGACCGTACAGGAAAATCACAAATCCCAAGACCAGCATTAACCCCCTGTAGGAGCGAGCCTGCTCGCGATGACGGACTCACATTAGAAAAGGATGTTGACTGACACACCGCTATCGCGAGCAGGCTCGCTCCCACATTGGTTGGTGGTGGACTCAGCATTGAGCGCGCAAAAAAAAACCCCGCGACCGAATGAGGCGCAGGGCAAAGAAACTGGTCGGTTGCGGCCAACCAAAGGAGCTCTTCAAACCATCGGGTTAATTGCTCGCGACTGTCTCCGGTTGCCAGCCACCGCCAAGGGCCTTGTAGATCGCGACGATGCCACGATACAGGTCGACTTCGGCCTGGGCCTGGGAGTCTTCGGCGGCCAGGCGCTCACGCTGGGCGTCGAGCAGCACGAGGAAATCGGCGGTGCCTTCGCGGTAGCGGATTTCCGCCAGGTCGGCGGCCGAGCGGCTGGACTCGCTCTGACGAATCAGCGAGATCAGGCGCTGTTGGCGTTTGCCGTAGTCGCTGAACGCGTTTTCCGATTCTTCCAGGGCCAGCAACACTTGCTGCTCGTAGGTCGCCAGGGCGCCTTCGGCATCCGCGTCGGCGGCGCGCAAACGGGCGCGCACGCTGCCCAGGTCGAACGCCGCCCAGGTGATGCTCGGGCCCAGCGCCCAGGCGTTGGCCGCCGAGGAACCGATTTGCGAACCACGCCCGGCGGTGAAACCAAGGAAGCCGCTGAGGCTGACTTGCGGGAACAGGTCGGCCTTGGCCACGCCGATCCGCGCCGTGGCCGAGGCCAGTTTGCGTTCGGCACTGAGAATGTCCGGCCGGCGTTGCAGCAGTTCACCCGGGTTACCGATCGGCAAGGCCTTGGCAATCGCCGGCAAGTCTTTCGGGCTCAGGTCCACGGCCAATTTGTCCGGGCGCTGACCGAGCAAAGTGGCGATACGGTTCTTCTCCCGAACCTGCTCGGCCTGCAATTGCGGCACGCTGGCTTCGACCGACGCCAGGCGGGCATCGGCACGTTCCACATCGAGCTGATCGCCGACGCCGGCATCACGCAGGCTGATGGTGATCTTGCGCGACTCCTGCTGGTTCTCCAGGTTGGCCAGGGCGATCTTTTCCCGCAGTTGCGCTCCGCGCAGTTGACCGTAGGCATCCACCAGTTCAGCAATCATGGTGACTTGCAGCTGGTACAGATCGGCTTCAAGCGACTGTTGCTCGGCATTCGCCGATTCCAGGTTGCGCTGGATACGACCAAACAGGTCGATCTCCCAGGCCATGTCCAGGCCCAGGTCGTAGCGTTCGCTATTGACCCGGTCGGTGGTCTGGCCGGGAATCTGCCCCTTGCCCAGGTCACTGCTGACACGGCTGGTGACGACCGGCAGGTTGTCGTTGCTGATGTCATCGCGGATGGCCCGGGCCGCTTTCCAGCGGGCAAAGGCGACGCGCAAATCACGGTTGCCCTTGAGCGATTCGGTCACCAACTGGTTAAGCGTCGGGTCTTCGAACTGCTGCCACCAGATGCCTTCGAAACGAGAACGGTCAAAGTTTTTCTGACCGGCCGCGCCATCGGTGGCGGTGGTGATGTTCGCCGGTTCCGTGGCTGGGGTCTTGTAGTCCGGGCCGACGGCACAGGCACTCAGGGCCAGTACCAGCAGGCTCGGCAGAAAGGCTTTCAAACTCATCAATGAGACTCCAGCTGCTTATCCAGTTTCAGCGCCTTGGCGGCTTTGCGCGATTGGCCGCGCTCGACAAAGTTACGAATCAGTACGTAGAACACTGGCGTCAGCAACAGACCGAAGAAGGTCACCCCGAGCATCCCGGAGAACACCGCTACACCCATGGCGTGGCGCATTTCGGCACCGGCACCGCTGGAGAACACCAGCGGCACAACACCCATGATGAACGCGAAGGAGGTCATCAGGATCGGCCGCAGACGCAGACGGCAGGCTTCCAGAACCGCTGCCAGCGGGTTGAGGCCTTCCAGTTGCTTGTCCTTGGCAAACTCGACGATCAGGATCGCGTTCTTACAGGCCAGGCCCACCAGTACGATCAGGCCGATCTGGGTGAAGATGTTGTTATCACCACCGGAGGCAATCACCCCGGTAATGGCCGACAGCAGGGTCATCGGTACGATTAGGATCACCGCCAGCGGCAGGCTCCAGCTTTCGTACTGAGCCGCCAGTACCAGGAACGCCAGCAGTACGCAGAGCGGGAACACGAACAGCGCGGTGTTGCCGGAGAGAATCTGCTGGTAAGTCAGGTCGGTCCACTCGTAGGTCATGCCGTTCGGCAGTTCTTCCTTGAGCAGTTTCTCGATGGCTTTTTCGGCCTGGCCGGAGCTGTAGCCGGGGGCGGCGGCACCGTTGATTTCAGCGGTGATGAAGCCGTTGTAGTGCATCACGCGGTCGGGGCCCGAAGTGTCGCTGACCTTGATGAAGGTCGCCAGCGGGATCATCTCGCCTTTGTTGTTACGCACCTTCAGCTGGCCGATCTGGTCGGCTTCGAGGCGGAACTGTTGTTCGGCCTGAACGTTGACCTGATAGGTGCGACCGAAGCGGTTGAAGTCGTTGGCATACAGCGAACCCAGGTAAATCTGCAGGGTGTCGAAGATGTCGCTGACGGCCACGCCGTGGGTCTTGGCTTTTTCCCGGTCGATGGCGGCATCGACCTGCGGCACGTTCACCGTGTAGCTGGTGAACAGACCGGCCAGTTCCGGCACGCTGTGGCTCTTGGCAATGATGTTCATGGTTTCCTTGTACAGCTCTTCGTAGCCCAGGTTGCCCCGGTCTTCGATCTGCAGGCGGAAACCACCAATGGTGCCCAGGCCTTGTACCGGCGGTGGCGGGAAGATTGCCATGTAGGCTTCCTGAATGTTCGCGTACTGGCCGTTCAAGGCACCGGCAATCGCACCGGCGGACATGCTCGGGTCTTTACGTTGGTCGAACGGTTTCAGGGTCACGAACACGATGCCGGCGTTCGGGCTGTTGGTGAAGCCGTTGATCGACAGGCCAGGGAAGGCCACGGCACTTTCCACGCCAGGCTGTTTCAGGGCCAGCTCGGACATGCGCTTGATCACGTTTTCGGTGYGGTCCAGGCTCGAGGCATCCGGCAGTTGCGCGAAGGCCACCAGGTATTGCTTGTCCTGGCCGGGTACGAAACCGGTCGGGGTGCTGGAAAAACCGAAGAAGGTCAGGACCATCAGGCCGGCGTACAGCAGCAGGGCGATACCGCTTGAGCGGATCACACGGGCAACCGTGCCGACATAACCGTGGCTGGCCTTCTCGAAGAAGCGGTTGAACGGACGGAACAACCAGCCACCGAAAATCTTGTCCAGCACCTTGGAGAAACGGTCTTTCGGCGCGTCATGACCTTTGAGTAATACCGCCGCCAGTGCCGGCGAAAGGGTCAGCGAGTTGAAGGCCGAGATCACCGTGGAAATCGCAATGGTCAGGGCGAACTGCTTGTAGAACTGGCCGGTCAGGCCGGAAATGAACGCTGCCGGTACGAACACCGCACACAGCACCAGCGCCGTCGCAATGATGGGGCCGGTCACTTCACGCATGGCGCGTTTGGTGGCTTCGACCGGGGTCAATCCGAGTTCGATGTTCCGCTCGACGTTCTCCACCACCACGATGGCGTCGTCCACCACGATACCGATGGCCAACACCAGGCCGAACAGCGACAAGGCGTTGAGCGAAAAGCCAAACAGATGCATCACGGCAAAGGTACCGATCAGCGATACCGGCACCGCCACCAACGGAATGATCGAGGCGCGCCAGGTTTGCAGGAACAGGATGACCACCAGCACTACGAGGATCAGTGCTTCGAAGAGGGTGTGAACCACCGCCTCGATGGAGCCGCGTACGAAGATCGTCGGGTCATAGACGATGCTGAAGTCCATGCCTTCGGGGAAGCTCTTCTTCAGTTCGGCCATTTTTGCCCGAACTTCGTTGGAGATTTCGATGGCGTTGGAACCCGGGCGCTGGAAGATCGGGATTGCCACCGCCGGCTGGTTATTCAGCAACGAACGCAGGGCGTACTGGCTGGAGCCCAGTTCGACGCGGGCGATGTCCTTGAGGCGAGTGATTTCACCGTTGTCGCCAGAGCGAATGATGATGTTCTCGAACTCTTCCTCACTGACCAGACGGCCCTGAGTGTTGACCGACAGCTGGAAGCTTTGGGCATTCGGGGCAGGGGGAGCGCCCAATGCACCGGCGGCCACCTGGCGGTTCTGTTCACGAATGGCGGTTACAACGTCAGTTGCGGTCAGGTTGCGCGAAGCGGTTTTGTTCGGGTCGAGCCAGACACGCAGCGAGTAGTCGCCCATGCCGAACAGTTGCACGTCACCGACACCGCCCAGCCGCGCCAGCTCATCCTTGATGTTGAGGATCGCGTAGTTGGACAGATAGAGCATGTCGTAGCGTTTGTCCGGCGAGGTCAAGTGCACAACCATGGTCAGGTCGGGCGATGCCTTGTCCACGGTGATACCGATGCGTGTCACTTCCTCGGGAAGTTTCGGCTCGGTCCGGGTCACGCGGTTCTGCACCTGCACCTGGGCGTTGTCCAGGTCGGTACCCAGGGCAAAAGTGATGGTCAGGGTGATCTTGCCGTCGGCGGTCGACTGCGAGGACATGTACAGCATGTTCTCGACGCCGGTGATGGCCTGCTCCAGCGGAGCGGCCACGGTTTCACCGATGACCTTGGGGTTGGCCCCCGGGAAGTTGGCGCGCACCACAACAGTCGGCGGCACCACCTCCGGGTATTCGCTGATCGGCAACTGGAACAGCGAGATCGCACCGGCGATCAGGATCAGCAGCGAAAGCACCGCTGCGAAGATCGGCCGCGAAATGAAGAATTGGGAAAAATTCATCGTAAAAATCCCTTAACCGCGTGGGGTCGTGGCAGCCAGTTTCACAGCCGTGCCCGGCGCAACCCTGACAGGCGCGACTTGGGGCAGGTTGCTGGCTTCCAGCGCTTGGCGTTGTTGTGCGAGTGCTGCGAGGGTTTGTTCGCTGGCCATCGGAATCACTTCAGGTGTGACCGGTGAACCAGGGCGTACCCGTTGCAGGCCCTTGACGATAATGGTGTCGTCCTTGTTCAGGCCGTTGCGCACGATACGCAAGCCTTCAATCTTCGGACCCAGTTCCACCGCGCGGTAGGCGGTCTTGTTGTCGCCATCCATCACGATCACGAATTTTTTGCCAAGGTCGGTACCGACCGCTTCATCGTTGATCAGCATGGCGTTGTAGGTGCCGCTGCCCACCAGTTTCAGGCGTGCATACAGGCCCGGGGTGTAGCTGCCATCGCTGTTGTCGAACACGGCGCGACCACGGATGGTGCCGGTCTTGGGGTTGACCTGGTTGTCGACGAAGTTCATCACGCCCTGGTGTGGGTTGCCGTCTTCGTTGGACAGGCCCATGTAAACCGGGGTGGTGGCGCCGCGTTTGCCCTGGCGGGCAAGTTCGGTGTACTTGAGGAACACACGCTCGTCTGCGTCGAAGTAGGCGTAGACCTTGTCGGTGGAAACCACGCTGGTCAACGGGGTGGTGTCGGCGGTCACCAGGTTGCCGGCGGTGATCTCCGCACGGCTGACGCGGCCGCTGATGGGGGCGGTAACGCGGGTGAAGCTCAGGTTCAGTTTGGCCAGGTCAAGCTGCGCTTGCAGGGCACCGACAGCGGCGCGGGCTTCCTGGGCAGCGCTGGTACGCGAATCGGCCAACTCGGCGGAAATGGCGTTGCTGGTGCGCAGGCGCTCACCGCGCTGGGCTTCGTTTTCGCTGCGGGTGGCATTGGCGCGCGATTGTGCAACCAGTGCTTCGAGGCGGCGGACCTCAGCCTGGAACGGACGCGGGTCGATCTGGAACAACAGGTCGCCTTTCTTGACCAGCGCACCTTCAGTGAACGCCACTTCATCGATCTGGCCGGAGACCCGTGGACGAATCTCGACGGTTTCCGGAGCTTCGAGGCGCCCGGTGAATTCGTCCCACTCGTTGACCGGTTGTTCCAGCACCTTGGCCACGCTGACCTTGGCTGCGGGCATGGTAGCGGCGGTTTCCGGGGCCTTGCCGCAAGCGCTGATCACCACTACGGCCAACAAAGCCAAGGGGAAGCGCAAATGTTTGAATGACTGTTCCATGGATGCATCCGCCAATGTGTTGAGATTGGCGAATGATGCGCGGCGGGGTTGTATCTCACGAATCGAATGGGGCAAAGGTAACTATCATTCGGAATGATATAAGACCCAAGCCAGCCGTCTAGATTGCGCCTTTGATTAATCGGCGATCAATTGGGTTGATGACAATTGTGTGTTGCATTGGATGCAATAGTCAGACTTGAAACCGTGTTGCGGCCATCGCGAGCAAGCTCGCTCCCACACTGGATCTCATCAGCCATTGGTTCAACGGGGTCCAACTGTTTGCGCTGTGCCAATTTCGTCACCGCCAATGCCCAAACCCATCAAGCCATAACGCCTCGGACAGACCACTCTGACCGGTCTGTCCAAGGAGATGACCATGATCCGACTGACCCTGATCGAAGCCCGTGAGTTGGCCGAATCGATCTTGTTGCACAACGGTTTTAATCTGGCCCATGCACAAGCGGTGGCGGCGACGGTGATTGCTGGCGAACGTGATGGCTGTGCCTCCCACGGTTTGTACCGGATTCTGGGGTGTGTGAATTCCCTGAGGGCCGGCAAGGTGTCAGCCGATGCCGAGCCACAGGTGATCGACCAGGCGCCGTCGATTGTGCGGGTGGATGCTGGCGGTGGGTTTTCGCAGTTGGCATTTCAGGCGGGGTTGCCGTTGCTGGCGCAGAAAACCCGGGCCAACGGCATTGCGGCGTTGGCAATCAACCGCTGTGTACATTTCTCGGCGCTGTGGGTGGAGATCGAGCAGCTGACTGCTGCCGGTCTGGTGGCACTGGCGTGTAATCCGAGCCACGCCTGGGTGGCGMCGGCTGGAGGACGACTGCCGGTGTTCGGCACCAATCCCATTGCCTTCGGTTGGCCGCGTGCGGGGCAAGATCCGTTTGTGTTCGACTTCGCCACCAGCGCGATTGCCCGTGGCGATATCGAACTGCACCGGCGTGCCGGCAAGGCGATTCCCGAAGGTTGGGGCGTCGACGCCCAAGGCCAGCCGAGCACCGACGCCAACGTGGTGCTCGACAGCGGCGCGATGCTGACGTTCGGCGGGCACAAGGGTTCGGCGCTGGCGGCGATGGTGGAGTTGATTGCCGGGCCGCTGATTGGTGACCTGACCAGTGCCGAGTCGTTGGCTTTCGACGGGGGCAGCAAGTCGTCGCCGTACCATGGCGAGTTGATCATCGCCCTGGACCCTCGGCGCTTTCTGGGGGACGCCACTGAAGAACATTTGGCCCGGGCCGAAACGTTGTTCCAGGGCATTGAAGGGCAGGGCGCACGCTTACCGTCGCAACGACGTTACGCGGCGCGGGTACGCAGTCTGGTGGAAGGCGTGCAAATTCCCGAGGCGCTGTACAACGACCTGAAAGCACTGCTGGCTTGAATGGAATGGGTGCGCCCACTCCTGTGGGAGCGAGCCTGCTCGCGATGAGGGCATCAGATTCGACATTTTCGTCGACTGACACACCGCTATCGCGAGCAGGCTCGCTCCCACAGGAGGTCGTGTTGTTAAACCGGCTCGCGTTGGCTGCTGCCATCCACCAGCCGTGCAATCCCCAGCGGGTTGGCGTTTTTCAAGGCGTCGGGTAGCAAGGCGTCCGGGCAGTTCTGGTAGCACACCGGACGCAGGAATCGCTCGATGGCCAGGCTGCCAACCGACGTGCCACGGGCGTCGGAGGTTGCAGGGTAAGGCCCGCCATGGACCATGGCATCGCAGACTTCGACCCCGGTGGGGTAACCGTTGAACAGTACCCGGCCGACTTTTTGTTCCAGCAGTATCAGCACGTCCCCATGGGTCTGAAGATCCGATGCTTCGCCAATCAATGTCGCAGTAAGTTGCCCGTGCAAACTGTTCAACGCCTGCCGCAGCTCAACCTTGTCCGCCACTTCAACGACAATGGTGGTCGGCCCGAACACTTCTTCCTGTAGCAGCGGATCCCCATTGAGCAGCAGGCTGACGTCGGCCTTGAACAGTTGCGGCCGCGCCTGATTGCCCTGCTGGTCGTGGCCCGCCAGGTGCGTCACGCCCGGATGCTCGAGCAAGGCCCGCACCCCTTTTTCATAGCTGCCGAGGGTGCCAGCATTGAGCATGGTTTGCGCCGGTTGTTCGGCCATCAGGTTGCTTAGTCGCGCAGTGAACGCCGTCCATTCAGGGGCGCGAATACCAATTACCAACCCCGGATTGGTGCAGAACTGCCCGCAACCCTGGACCACCGATGCCACCAGTTCAGCGGCGATTTTCTCGCCGCGCGCACGCAAGGCTTCGGGCAATACCAACACTGGATTGATACTGCTCATCTCGGCGAACACCGGGATGGGTTGTTGCCGTGCGGCGGCCATGTCGCAAAGGGCACGGCCACCTTTGAGCGAGCCGGTGAAACCGACGGCCTGAATCGCCGGGTGCTTGACCAGCGCTTCGCCGACGCCAGCACCGTAGATCATGTTGAACACACCCTTGGGCATGTCGGTCTGCTCGGCGGCGCGCAGGATCGCATTGGCCACGCATTCGGCGGTTGCCATGTGCCCGCTGTGGGCCTTGAACACCACCGGGCAACCGGCGGCCAGGGCCGCTGCGGTATCGCCGCCAGCAGTCGAAAAGGCCAACGGAAAATTGCTGGCGCCGAACACTGCCACCGGGCCGACGCCGATCCGGTACTGGCGCAGGTCAACCCGTGGCAGCGGCTGACGCTCCGGCAGGGCACGGTCGATGCGCGCGCTATAGAAATCGCCCCGACGCAGGACCTGAGCGAACAGACGCATCTGGCCGCTGGTGCGGCCGCGCTCGCCCTGAATCCGGGCGCTGGGCAGGGCGGTCTCACGGGTCACCAGGGCAACGAACTCGTCATCCAGGGCATCCAGTTGCGCGGCGATGGCTTCAAGGAACTCCGCCCGGCGCGTCGCCGGCAAATTACGAAAGGCTGGATAGGCGGCCGCAGCGGCCTGGGCGGCCGCGTCGACTTCTTGCGCGGTGGCTTGCACGAAAGAGTAGGGCAGTGCTTCGCCGGTGCTGGCGTCATGGCTGTTCAGGATGATGCCGCCGCCGGCGCTGCGCGCTCCGCCGATGTAGTTGTGGCCAAGGATTTCGAGCATTGAAAATCTCCGGTCTGGAAAGGGTAAGGGCAAAAGATCGCAGCCTGCGATCTTTCAGGGCCATCAAGCCAAAGAGTCACCCCGGTGCGGGGTGGCTGGCACGGCTGCGTCCACGGCAGCAACCCGCGCCGCCGACTCGGCATCCACCTGGCGCAATGACTTGCCACGGGTCTCGCGGGTCAGGCTGACAGCCACCACGGAAATCAGCGCGGCGCCCACCAGATACCAGGCGATCGGAGTCGAGCTGTGGTACTTGTTGAGCAAGGTGATGGCGATCAGCGGTGCCAGGGAACCGGCGAAGATCGGTGCCACCTGGTAGCACAGGGACAGAGCGGTGTAGCGTACGTGGGTCGGGAACAGTTCAGCCATCAGTGCCGAGTAAGGCGCATAAGTCATCGACTCGATGGCCAGGCCCAGGGTGATGGCGGCCATGATCAGCCAGTTGTTGCCGGTATCCATCATCGGGAAACCGATGAAACCCCAGAACGCTGTGAGCACCGCGCCGGTCAGGTACACCGGCTTGCGCCCGACGATGTCCGACAGATAGCCCATCAGCGGGATCAGGAAAAAGTGCACCAGATGCGCGCCGAACATCAGCAGCAGAATTTGCGAAGTGTCCTTGTGCACCACCAGTTTCAGATAGGTAATCGAGAACGTCACCACGGTGTAGTAGAGGATGTTCTCGGCAAAGCGTGCGCCGATTCCCACCAGCACCGAGCGCCAGTGATGACGCAACACTTCCACCACACCGAGCTGTTGTTGTTTGGTCTGTGCCTGACGGGCCTGGGCTTCCTTGAAGATCGGCGCGTCATCGACGCTGGTACGAATCCAGTAACCGATCAACACGACTACCGCCGAGAACCAGAACGCCACGCGCCAGCCCCAGGCAAGGAACTGTTGCTCTGACAGGTTCGACGACAACAGCAGCAGGGCGACCGTGGCCACCAGGTTGCCGGCCGGCACCCCGGCTTGCGGCCAACTGGCCCAGAAGCCCCGACGATTGTCCGGGCAGTGTTCGGACACCAGCAGAATCGCGCCGCCCCATTCGCCACCGAAAGCGAAGCCCTGGATCAACCGCAACAGCACCAGTAGCACCGGCGCTGCGTAACCGATCTGGTCGAAGCCAGGCAGGCAACCCATCAGGAAGGTGGTGATGCCGACCACTACCAGGCTCAGTTGCAGCAGGCGTTTTCGGCCGAATTTGTCACCGTAGTGACCGAATACCAAACCGCCCAACGGCCGGGCGAGAAAGCCGACCGCGTACAAGGCGAAGGCGGCGATGATGCCGTCGATGGGGCTGTCGGTCTGGCGGAAGAACAGCTGACCGAAGACCAGCGCCGAGGCGGTGCCGTAGAGGAAGAATTCATACCATTCGGCGACGGTGCCAGCCATGGCGGCGGCCACTACGCGTTTGAGTCCCGAGGGTGTGGTTGCGCTTTGCGTGTGTTGAGGATTGGACATGCTGACGTTCCTTGTTGAGGCGCAAAAAACGGGCAGCCGGGCTGGGTCCGCATAGACCCGCCCGGCAATCACTCAGAGACCGACGTCCGGCAGTTCCGGGCGGTTGGCCAAGGCCTTGGCCATGATCTGCTCGACGAACACGCGGTCGGCTTCCGGCAGGGCCAGGCGTGGCGGACGGGTCAAGGCGCTGCCGCGACCGGCGATGGCTTCACACAGCTTGATGCACTGCACCAGGTCGGCACGGGCATCGAGGTGCAGGATCGGCATCAGCCATTCGTAGATCGGCATGGCTTCGGCGAAACGACCGGCCTTGGCCAGGCGGAAGATGGTTTCGCCTTCTTTCGGGAACACGTTGGACATGCCCGAGACCCAACCTTCGGCACCCACGGCGATGCTTTCCAGCACCACGTCGTCGAGGCCGGCGAACAGCACGAAACGGTCACCGACTTCGTTGCGCACGTCGATGAAGCGGCGGGTGTCGCCGGAAGAATCCTTGAAGCACACCACGTTGTCGCAGTCGGCCAGGGAAATCAGGATGTCCGGGGTGACGTCGTTCTTATAGATAGGCGGGTTGTTGTAGACCATCAGCGGCACGTCGGCGTTTTTCGCCACGTAGCGGTAATGCTCGGCGGTCTCGAACGGCTTGGAACCGTAGACCAGCGCCGGCATCAGCATCACGCCATCGACGCCGACCCGGCGTACGGCATTGGCGACCTTGGCCGCTTGTATGCTGGTGAACTCGGCCACGCCGCAAATCACCGGTACGCGACCACGGGCGGCATCGACAGCGACCTCAGTCACGGCGATTTTCTCTTCGGCGGTCAGCGAGGTGTTTTCACCCACCGAGCCGCAGACCACCAGGCCCGACACGCCGTCGCGGATCACGTTGGAAATCACCTGATGGGTTTTTTCCAGGTTGATGGAGAAGTCATCGTTGAATTGAGTGGTCACCGCTGGGAAGACGCCACTCCAGTTAATGCGCTTGCTCATTGTTGCCTCCGGTTCGTTAATTGTATTTCGTATACGATATTTAAAATGACAATGCTCGGCTAGTGTTTTTTTTGGTTTTCAAGGGTTTTTACTGGCCGTTGGTCTGGGGGTTCAGGGATTGCGTGATCAGGCGCCGGGCCAAGTGTCGGACAGGCGATAGCCTTGTGGCCACGGATCGCTTGGGTCGAGCAGCAATTGATGGGTGCCGGTGATCCACGCCCGGCCGGAAATGCACGGGTAAATCGCGGCGCGGCCGGCGACTTCGGTCAGCGAATCAATGCGGCAGTGGAACTCGGAGCCGATAATCGAACGGCCGACAAAGCGCTCGCCAACCTGCATCAAGCCTTTGGCCTGCAACACCGCCATGCGCGCCGAGCAACCAGTGCCGGTGGGGGAGCGGTCGATCTTGCCCGGTTGAATCACCACCGCATTGGCGCCGGTGGCGATGCCGTTCTCATGGACGATGGGCGCGGCGATCTGGCAGAAGGAAATGTGCGACCACTCGGGATTCAGCGGATGCACGAAGCCCAGTTGTTCGTTGGCCGCCCGAGTGATTTTCAGCCCGACCGCCACCAGATCGGCCGCTTCATCCGGGCGGATGGAGAAACCCAGGCCTTTGGCATCGGCAATCACAAAACTGTCGCCACCATAAGCGGTGTCAACCTTCAGCGAGCCGATGCCTTCGACTTCAATCCACGCATCCAGTCGATCAGCGAAGGACGGCACGTTTTTCACTTCCACCCGTTGCACCTTGCCATCCCGGCAGTCGGCCACGGCTTCGATCAGGCCGCCGGGCGCTTCCAGCACCAGGCGGGTTTGCGGCTCGGTCATGGGCAGGATGCCGCTGTCGAGCAATACGGTGGCGACGCACAACGAGTTGGAGCCGGACATCGGCGGGGTGTCCGCCGGTTCCATGATGATCCAGGCCATCTGCGCCCGTGGGTCCTTGGCCGGGACCAGCAGGTTGACATGGCGGAACACGCCACCGCGGGGTTCGTTGAGGACGAAGTTGCGCAGGGTTTCGTCCCGGGCGATCCAGCGCGACTGTTCCCACACGGTGGCGCCGGGCGGCGGGGCGACACCGCCCACGATCACGTCGCCGACTTCGCCTTCGGCGTGGCAGCTGACGACGTGGATAACTTTTGATGAGCGCATGGGTGACTCCTTGTTTTGTCTGTGCGGGCCTCATCGCGAGCAGGCTCGCTCCTACACTGTTCGATATGCACCGCTAACCCTGTAGGAGTGAGCCTGCTCGCGATTGGGCCGTTAGTTATTTCACCGATTTCAGAAACGCTGCAGTCTCCGCATGCACCGGATTGCCGATCACTTGATCCGGCGAACCAATCTCATGCACCAGGCCATTGCGGAAGAACGCCACGCGGTCGGACACGTCCCGGGCAAAGCGGATTTCGTGGGTCACCAACACCATGGTCATGCCGTCTTCGGCGAGCATGCGCATGGTGTCCAGCACTTCACCGACCAACTGCGGGTCGAGGGCCGAGGTGGCTTCGTCAAACAGCATGTAGTCCGGTGACATGGCCAGGGCGCGGGCGATGGCCATGCGTTGTTGCTGTCCACCGGACAGCTTGCCAGGGAAGGTCTTGAGCTTGTCGCCCAGACCGACGTGGGCCAGTTGCTTCACCGCTAGCTCTTGCGCTTCAGCCTTGCTTTTGCCCAGCACTTTGCGCGGCGCGAGCATGACGTTTTCCAGCACCGTCAGGTGCGGGAAGGCATTCCATTGCTGGAACACAATGCCGATTTTCTGCCGCAGGCGATTGAGGTCGGTGGCGCTGTGATGGACCTCGACGCCGTCAACGCGGATGTTGCCTTTCTGGATCGGTTCCAGGCCGTTGATGCACATCAGCAAGGTCGATTTGCCGGAGCCGGAGCCGCCGATGATCGACACCACTTCGCCCTTGTTCACCGTCAGGTTGACGCCCTTGACCACTTCGAGGTTGCCGAAGGATTTATGTACGTTGTCGATCTCAATCATTTTCTTGCCACCTTCTTTCCAGACGAGCGCCCAGGCGTGCGACCACCAGGCTCATGACGTAGTAGATAAGGCCCGCGATGCACAGCACCAGCAACGGTTCCTGGATGCGGGTGACGATGGTTTGCGAGGCGCGCAGCAGTTCGACGATGCCGATCCACATCACCAGCGCGGTGTCTTTCATTACACCGAGCACCAGGTTCAGCCAGCCGGGGAACGCTACTCGGGTGGCCATCGGCAGGACGATCCAGCGCAAGTCCTGCAAGAAGCTCAGCCCCAACGAACGGCTGGCCCGGCGCACGGTGAACGGCACCGCCAGCACGCCGGCACGCACGATCTCGGTGAAGTACGCCGCAGCGTAAACCCCCAACACAATGCAGCCGACGCTAAAGGCGCTGATGTTCAAACCGATGATGCTTTTGAGTGAGTTGAACAGTACGAACTGGATCAGCAACGGCACGCTGCGAAACACGTCCAGCACCCAGGCCAATGGCTGGCTGGCCCGTGGCAACAAGGCCCGCAGCAGGCCGAAGAACAACCCGGCCAAGGAGCCGAGAATGATCGACCAGAACGTCAGTTGCATCGTGACCCACGCACCGTTGAGCAGGAACATCAGGTCATTCGAGGAAAAATCGGTGGAAAACATGGACAGCTCCTCAGTAACGGAACAACCGCCAGGCCATCAGCCGGGCTGYCGCGACGATCGCCTTGGCAATCAAGTAATACAGCACCGCTGCGATGGCGAAATACTCGAAGGTGCGGAAGGTTTTGACGTTGTATTCCTGGGTCACACCGGTCAGGTCATTGTTTAGCCCGACGATCACCCCCAGCGACGTCATCAACACCGCCCAGACCATCTGATTGGTCAGCGGGTAGAACACGATCCGCAGCAGTTGCGGGACGATGATCATGCGGTAGGCCTGGAAGGCACTCATGCCGAGGGAACGCGCCGCACGCACCTGCGTGTCAGGTACGGCCTTGAGGCCGCCGCGAAAGTTCTCCGCCAGATACCCGGCATTGTTGAAGGTGATCCCGGCCAGCAGGGCGAACCAGGAACTGACATGCAGGTTCAGCGAGCCGAGACCGAAGTAGAGGATGTAGATCTGAAACAGCGACGGGGTGTTGCGGGCAATCGATACCCAACCGTTGCCGAACCCGCGCAGTAATGGGTGTTTGGCCTCGCGCATCACCGTCAGGGCCAGGGCGATCAGCACGCCGAAGATCATCGACAGCGCGGCGGTTTCGAAGGTGACGATGGCACCGGCAAGCATGTCCGGCAGGGCGCGCAGGGCGGAGCGCCATTGGAAGCTGTAGTCAAACATGCGCAGGGCTCTCCAGTAGGGCGGCAGGTTGTAGCCAGGCCGGCAAACGTCCACTGGCCGTTGCGGTGCAGGCCGCGTCGACGCATTCGGCAAGGCTGGCGAAGTGCACCTTGCGGCCGACCAGGCCCGGTGCGTAGTGGGCGTATTTGCCCGAGTTGGTCATCAGGGTTTTAGCCGCCAGGGGGATTACGGGTTCGCCGAGCATGCACCAGCAGGTGTCGGTAACCAGGGTCGCGCCAAACGCTTGGATCACGGCGATGTGCCCGGCCTCGCGGGCCTGCTCCAACACCGCACGGCCGCAGGTGATGGCAAGCACCACATCCGGGTGTCTTTGTCGTCCCCGGCACAGTCGCGCCAGGTGAGCGAACTCGCTGAGGGAAAAGTGCGGGTTACCCAGCGACACCACATCCACCCGGTTATCGCGAGCACTGTTGAGTTCGCGCCAACTGCGCAGCAGGTCCTTCAGGCGGATTTTTTCCGCGGGAATGGAAGTGTCCGCATCCAGTACCTGCGCCGGGTCAATGGCCTCCGGGGTGACCCCGGCGATGTGGAACAGTGGCGCCGCAGAGGTGGTGGCGAAGGCCGCGCCAAAGGCTTTGAGGTCGTCCAGGCTCGGCTTGCGTTTTTCCAGTCCCAGCACCAGCGGCACGCGACTGCCAGTCAGGGCACCAATGTGGTAACCCAGCAGCGGGTAGAAGGCATCGTCCAGTTCACCGAGGGCAGGCAACTCGAGCTGCAACCGGGCCTTGCGTGGCGCGTCCAGGTGGCAGCCGATCAGCGGGGCGCGACCGGTGAGGGCGATGCTGATGTCCAGGTAATCCGGGTATTTCAGGGTGCGTGCACCGAGCACGCTGTTGGCGTAGACCACTGCGTTGGATTCCGCCCAGACGATTTGCTCGCCAGCCTTCGGTGCAGTGTCGAGCAGGTACGGCGCGCAGGTGAAACTGAGCTGTGCGCCCATCGCCATATAGGCATCGCCCAAGGCACTGGCCGGTTCACCCAGTGCCGGGTCGATACCCAGTTCGCGCCAACGGCGCTGGTCGACGGAAATTGAATTGAGGGTGGTGGGCACTCGCACTTTTGCTCCCCATTGCACCAGTTGCCGGGCAAAGCGCAGGCTCGCAGGTCCCGTGTAAATGCAGCCGTCGATGTGTGCTTGGGTGACATCCACCAAGTGGTCGGCACCCTGCAGTTCGGCCATACGCAGGACGATCTGCATGGCCATTTGCGCGGCCTTGCCATGCCGGCCATCGAGCAGCGCCCGATCGTGCCCGGTGAGCCTGATCGAGGCGGTGCTGTCAGTGTCTGGTAATGGGCTGTCGAGCGCCTGCCAGGCGTCGCCCGGCAGGTGATCGAACAGGCTCCGCGTTGTATTTTCGACCCGGGCGAAGGCCTGGCCGCGCAAGGCGGCGAAGGCCTCCCGACCGATGCACAGCACCGGCAGGGAACGGGCAAAAATGGTCTGCGCCACCAGCACGCCCAAGGTCAGGATCTCGTCGGCTTCGGCCAGCACCAATGCCGCCGGTGCATGGCCGTTGCTGATCAGTTCCATCAACACACTGCTGCCGGTGCACGAGCCGCGACCACTGGGAATCGCCAGCACGCGGCCGGCCAGGTGTTGGCCGCTGAGCGGGTGATGGCGGTCGATGACTTCACCCGTGCAGGGATCGACTCCGCCCCAGAAGCTCAAGCCGACATCGGCGAACAGCAGGGCGCCTTGCGCGGCACCCGCCACCAGGCTGCGTCCGGTCAGAGAAATTGGCCCAGGCATGCCGGACATCTCAGTAGTAGACCTGAGGCACGGTCAGGTTAGTCGGCGGGATCTCGGTGCCGACCCATTTAACGAACAACTCCTTGTAGCGACCGGTACGCACCTGTTGATTGACGAACAGGTTGAGGTAGTTGAGCAGGCCGAACTCGCTGCGCTTGGCACCCAGGGACACGTAGTCGATGACGTACGGGGCATTACCGGCGACTTTCAGGTTTTTGTATTTGCCCGACTTGAGGGTGGCGGCGGCCACGGTGTTGGTGACGACGGTGGCATCGATGTGGCCTTGGGCGACGGCTAGCAGGGTATCGCTCTGCGACTGGTAGGCTCGGAAACTGCCCGAGCCCCAGTTCTTCACGTCTTTCTCCAGGGCGATGGCCTCATAGGTGCCGCTGGTGTTGCCCACTGCTTTGCCCTTGAGGTCGTCGAAGCCATTGATGCCGGTGTCGTCGCGGGTCAGCACCACCATCTGGAAGGCAAAGTAGGGCACGGTGAGGCCGACGGTCTTGGCGCGTTCGAGGGTGTCGGAGGTGGACGCGACGATCACGTCAGCCCGCCCGGAGACCAGTGCCGGAATGCGATCCGGGAACGGCGTTTCCACCACTTCGGCCTCAACCCCGAGGATCTTCGCCAGGTCGCGGCAATAGTCCACATCGAAGCCGGCCGGCGAGTTGCTGGCATCGCGAAAGCCCATGGGCGGGAAGTCCAGGGTCACGGCGCAGCGCAGCTTGCCCGAACCGATGATGTCGTCGAGCTTGTCGGCCTGGGCAGTGGCGATAAAGGAGGTACTGAGAACAGCGCTGAGGGCTACGGCAAATGCGGGGTTTTTCATAGAGGCCTCGTTGATGTGAAGTGCTGTTGAATATCGTATTGGGGATTTCGTATACGATATTAACAATAGCAATCAACGTGCCTATTTCCAGTCCGTGGGGTGAATTAGTTGTCAGGCCTTGGCGTAGAGGTTTTGTAGCGGTGCAACCCGTAGCGAGGTGACGCCACGGCAGTGAGGACCGGTGTTACATATGGGAGCAGCGGTAGCGTGGGCGCACCTTTAAGGAACACTGGCAGGTGAGAGGTGCGTGCCTGCTTATCGGTTCATTGCAGGTTTTGTGGTGGATGGGCTGGCCTCATCGCGAGCAGGCTCGCTCCCACAATTGACCGCGTGCGCAAGGTAAATGCGATCCCCTGTGGGAGCGAGCTTGCTCGCGATGAGGCCCGGAAGAACACTCTTCATCACCCGCCTAACGCTGGTTATCGCGATACTGACTCGGCGACAAACTGGTCAGCGCCCGAAACTGCCGGCTGAAGGCACTGTGGTCGGTGTAACCACAGCGCAAGGCAATCTCGGTAATCGGCAACTCGGTGTGCAGTAACAACCGCGAACCTTCTTCCAGGCGCGCCTTGTGAATCATTTGCCGTGGGGTGAGCTGGAACACCCGTTTGCAGTGCCGCTCCAATTGCGCCACGGAATAGCCAGCGATGGCGGTCAGTTCGGCGAGGCTGATGGAGCGGGCGAAGTGGCGGCGGATATGGGCATCCACGGCGGCGAGTTTCTGGAACGCCGGATGGTTCGACTGCGGCGATTGCAGGTCGCGGGAGATCCCGGCCAGGCCCACGATTCGACCCTGTTCATCCTTCAAGGCGAGTTTGTGGGTGAGGCACCAGATCGGCTGATTGCCATAATACAAATGCAGCTCCAGCTGATCGGCCAGTTCGCGACCGCTGGACAGCACTCGCCGATCCTGCTCGGTGTACAGCGGACCGAAGCGTTCCGGGAAGACCATTTCGGCGGTGCGCCCCAGCAGCTCGTCCCTGTGTTTGAAACCACAACGCCGGGCCAGGGTCTGGTTGACGAAGGCGTAGCGGGCCTCGCAGTCCTTGATGAAAAACACCACGTCCKACAGGGTATCGAGCAACGGCGCAATGGGCTGAAGGCTGTTCAGCAGCGTCGGCAGATCGCAAGGTTTAAAGGTGGTGAGCGAGGGATACATGGCGCCGGGGGTCTGAGGGTGACCCCCGGGATCATAGAGACTCGGCAGCGTGGCCGAAACCCCCGGCGTGGTCATCACGCTGGCGGGGTATCGTCCAGGGACATCAAGGTTTCGATCCGCGCCGGGCTGAAGGGTGGGCGCGGTGCTGAGGGCTGCCAACCAAACAAATGCTGCACTGCGCCACCACACACACGGCCTTGGCAGGCGCCCATGCCGCAGCGACTGGCGAGTTTCGCTTCGCGCCAGTCAGAGTGACCGGTCAATGCCGCGTAGGGTACGTCTTCGCAGCGGCAAACCAGGGTGTCGGGTTGGGCCAGGGACTTGAGTCGCGGGTCGAGGGCGAACGCGCTGTTCAGCGCCTTGGCGAAACCCTGCCAGCGCGCCCGGCGCGGCCACAATTGCCTGGCGGCTTCCAGATTGCCGACCGCAGCGTGCCCGGCAATCGCGCCTTCCACCAAGGCCAGTTCGCTGCCGCCGAAGCCGGTGCATTCGCCTGCCGCATAGTGATCGGCGCGGCTACTGGCCTGCCAGTCATCCACTGCGATGGCTTGATCTTCAATGGCGCAACCCAATGCCTGACCCAACTGGATATTCGGAATCAACCCGAATCCACAGGCAAGCCGATCACATTCCAGTTCGACGATGTTGCCTTGTTGTTGCAGCCGCACGCCTTCCACTCGGTCGGTGCCGAGCGCGGCCAATACGTGGGTGGCGGTGCGGTAATGGTGGTCGAACAGGCTGAACGATTGCAGCCATTTGCCGGGCCAGCGCGGCAGTTGCGCGGCGAAACCGGCGACGGCGCTGCGGCTGGCTTGTTCGGCGATGCGTTGCACTTGCGCGCCATGCTGTTTGGCGGTGGCGGCACTGGCCAGTAACAGCGGGCCGCTGCCGGCGATCACCACGCGCTCGTTCTGCACCGGCAAACCGGCCTTGATCAGCGCCTGCAAACCACCCGCACCGGTGACACCCGGCAGGGTCCAGCCGGGGAAGGGCAGCAGCAATTCACGGGCGCCGGTGCACAGAATCAGTTTGTCGTAGCTGATCAACCAGCCATGGTCGTCATCTTCCACCAGCAGTTGTTTCGCGCCGGGGGCGGCGATCACTCGAGTACCGGCGTGATGGCGGATGTTGTTGCACGACGCCAGACGCTCGCGCAGGCGCCGGGCCTGACCGGGCACGTTGGCTTGAGGTCCGTCGCGCCAGATTTGCCCGCCCGGCAGCGGGTTGTCGTCGAGCATGACAATGCGGGCGCCGCTGGGGGCGGCGGCAAGGGCTGCGCTCAGCCCGGCAGGGCCAGCGCCAATGATCAACAGATCAGCGTATTCAATCATGGGCGAGTCTCCACCTGCATGCCGTCACGGCACAGGGTCTGGCAAGCCAGGCGACGCCGGCCATCGATGGTCACCCGGCATTCCTGACAAATGCCCATGCCGCACAGCGGCGCACGGCGCTGACCGCTGACTGAGGTGCGCGTGCAGCCGTCACTGGCCAACGCCAGGGCAGCGGCGACGCTGGTGCCTTCGGCGACCTTCAGGGCGTGGCCGTCCAGCAACAATTCAGGCATAGACCGGTTCTCCGAGAAACCGCTGGGGCAGATAAGGTTGTGCGACCAGTGGCGGGGTTTCGTTGAACAGTTGCGCCACCAGTAAATCGGCGGTGCCGGGGGCGGTGGTTACGCCCAGTCCTTCGTGACCGACTGCCAGCCACAAGCCTTGACGTTGTGGATGTTGGCCCACCAGCGGCAAGCCGTCGGGGCTGGCGGCGCGAAAACCGGTCCAGGCACGGATGCCATTGAGCCGGGCCAGCCCCGGCATGTACTCGGCGGCACGCTTGAGCATTTTCGCGAGCATCCAGCCTTCGACCTGCGGGTCGGTGGTGCCGAATTGCCGCGAGGCGCCGATGAACAGTTGCCCGGTGGGGCGCGGCTGGATATTGCAGGCGGTCGACGGCCCCGTGGCGTTGTGGGCACTGGTGACGTAACCCAGTTCCACCAGCGTATGGGTGACGCTGCCGGGGTAGCGGTCAGTGATCAGCAAGTGGCCTTTTTTCGGCTCGATGGGCAATTCCGGGCACAGCTCGTTGGCTTGAATACCGTTGGCCAACACCACGGCATCGGCACTCAACCAGTGACCATCATCGAGGCAGACGCGGTAGCCATCGACCGCACTGACCCGTGCCCGGCGCTGGCGGATGTTCGGTGTTTCGAGCATCCATCCGGCCGTCGCCGGAGCGTATAGAATGCCGTCGCCATTGATCAGCAAGCCGCCTTCCAGTCCTTCGCTCAGTTCCGGTTCGCGCTGGCGCAGGGCACTGGCGCCGATCAGTTCACAAGCCACGCCCTGGGCTTGCAGGTTCAGGAATTTGCTGTGGGCCACCGCCATTTCTTCGGCATTGGCCGCCAGCCACAGCGTGCCGTTGCAGCGGTAGGCACAGCTGTCGGGCAGGTCCGCGCCCAGTTCGCGCCAGCGCTGCAACGAATATTGACTCAGGGCCAGTTCGGCGGGGTTGTCGTCGAGTACCAGCAAGTGACCCATGCCGGCGGCCGTGGCGCCGTGCAGGCCGGCGTCCAGCACCAGCACCTGCAAGCCGCGACGGGCCAGCGCCTGGGCACAGGCGGCGCCGATAATGCCGGCGCCGATCACGATCACATCGGCCACCTGGCCCTCGTTCATGGACGAATGCCCCAGGCGAACGGGTCGTCCTGTTCGATGATCAGGCTCGCCTCGGCACTGATGAACGCGCGACCACGAATGGTCGGCACGATGCGCTCACCCTGCAGTTCGTAGGAACCCTCGAACTCGCTGCCGATGACGCTGGCCTGGCGCCAGATCTGCCCCGGTTGCAACTTGTCGTCGGCGGCCAGGCATGCCAGTTTGGCACTGGTGCCGGTGCCGCAGGGCGAACGGTCATAGGCTTTGCCGGGGCAGAGCACGAAGTTGCGGCTGTCGGCGTGATCGTCATCGGCGAACAACTCGACGTGATCGATCAAGCCGCCGTCTTCACCGCGAATGCCTTGGGCTTCCAGTGCTTGCTGCACGGCGAAGGTGTAAGCGGTCAGCGCTTCGAGGTTGTCGCCGGCCACCCGCAGGCCATGCTCGGCGATCAGGAAAAACCAGTTGCCGCCCCAAGCGATATCACCGACCACTTGGCCGATGCCCGGCACCTGCACCGCCAGCGCCTTGCGATAACGGTAGGCCGGCACGTTGCGCACGCTCACCGAATGGTCTTCGTGCAGGGTTGCCTGCACCGTGCCCACCGGCGTTTCGATGCTGTGCACGCCGGGGCCGATCTTGCCCAGGTGCGCCAACGACGCCACCAGGCCGATGGTGCCGTGGCCGCACATGCCCAGATAACCTGTGTTGTTGAAGAAAATCACCCCGGCACAGGCATCAGGGTCCACCGGCGTGCAGAGCAGGGCGCCCACCAGCACGTCACTGCCCCGTGGTTCCAGCATACAGGCGGCGCGCCATTGATCATGCTGTTCGGCTAATACCTTGCGCCGTTCGGCCATGCTGCCAGTACCCAGCTCAGGAAAGCCGGCGGTCACCAGGCGGGTCGGTTCGCCGCCGGTGTGGGAGTCGATCACAGAGATGCGTTTCATGGGAGGGCCACGTCCATTCGGTTGAGTGAACGCAAGAGTGGCCCGTGCGGCGAGGTGTCGGCTTGATGGATTTAGTCTGTGTCGATGACGAAATCGGCACAGCATCCGCAGCTGTCAGTGGGTGTGGGGCAGGTGCTCGAACAGGGTCGTGCAGACGCCGGCAATGTGCTCGTCCAGAAGCTTCACCGCCAGGTCCACATCCCCGGCGCGGCAGGCCGCCAGGATCTCGCGGTGTTCGTGATCGGCCCGTTCCTTACCGGCCGACAAGCTCATCTGCATGCGTAGATAACGCTCCAGCTTGTCGTTGACCGAACGGATCAGACTCACCAGAAACGGTCGCTGCGCCGGCTCGTACAGGCAGGAATGCAGCTCCCAGTTGAGCTCGGCCCAGCGCCCCACGTCGTCCTCGCCGATGAACTCCTGACAGATGCGCTCGGCACGGGCGAAGGTCTCTTCGGTCATGTTCGGAATGGCCAGGCGCAGAATCTTGTCCTCCAGCAACATCCGCACTTCGAACATCTGCGCCAGTTCCGCATCGGAAACCCGCGTGACCATCGCCCCGCGATTGCGCTGGAACATCACCAACCCTTCGGCCTCCAGCCGCTTGAGGGCTTCACGCACCGGGATCTTGCTGACATTGAACTGGCGGGCGATGTCGTCCTGGCGGATCGGCTCATCCTCGGCAAAATGCCCGGCGACAATCGCATCCCGCAGATGGCGGGTGATGATTTCCGAAGTCGAAGGCGTGTTACCAAGATCGGGTGCGTTGAGTTTGGGTAGGTTCACGGCGGCGGTCATTTGGAGTGAGATAGCGCTAGGGTATACGAAATTCTTTTGCTGATCTTCCCCGGTTCGACGTCGATGTACCCGATGTCGGTAATACAATCCGCTACAACATAACGGGCGCCTGTTAAGGCGCCCGTTTTCATTCCGGCCTGTGCCGCGCCCACTTCACCGTTTGCCATGGTTTTACGCTGGATGGATGGGCCCGGTGCATAGCCGATCAGGCAGCCAATACCGAAAGCCGAGCCTGTAATGTGCTGAGCGACCGAAACGGGGATTCTGAGTGAATTCTTGTTAGCCGAGAGGACGACGAGTCCGTATGTCCGGACTCGTCGATCCGGGTCCTATTGCCAAAGGCTTTCCCAAGTGGATGGGCCTCTGGCTGATTAAGGTTCTTGACCGTCAGTCCACCCGGCTCTGTCACGTCAGCTTGAAGGGCAGCTCACGCACCGATCTACCCGTGAGGCGTGCGACCGCGTTTGCAAATGCGGGGGCCAGCGGTGGAAGGCCGGGTTCACCCATCCCTGTGGGAGGCTCGGCGCTTGGCACGACATGGATGGAAAATTCCGGCATATCGGTGATGCGCGGAACGCTGAAGTCTGCAAAATTACTCTGTTGCACGACGCCGTCTTTCAGGGTGATGGCACCGCCCGGCAAGCACATTGACAGCCCCATAAGGGCGGCACCTTGTACTTGGGCCTCAACGCTGCGCGGGTTGACGACCAGGTTGCAGTGGACGCCGGCGGTCACATGGTGCAGTACCGGACGATCGTTCTGCACCGAAGCTTCCACGACGTAAGCCACTACCGAACTGAACGACTCATGTACCGCAACGCCCCAGGCTCGACCAGCAGGCAGCTCGCGTTTGCCGTACTCGCTCTTGTCCACCGCCAGTTGCAACGCAGCGCGATGACGCGGACTTCGATCGGCAAAAAGTTTCATCCTGTAAGCCACAGGATCCTGTTTGGTTGTTCGGGCGACCTCATCGATCACCGTCTCCATCACGAAGGCTGTGTGGGTGGAGCCCACACTGCGCCACCACAACACCGGCACGTTGAGTTTCGGGTGATGCACCGTCAGGCGCATCGGCAGTGGATAGGGATCGCGCATACCTTCGGTTGCCGTGGGGTCTATGCCGTTTTTCACCCGTCCCCCGAACATGGTGCCACTGATGATGGACTGTCCTACCACAACGTGGTCCCAGGCCAGCACCTTGCCGGTATCGTCAAAACCGATACGAGCGCGATGCAGGTGCATAGGGCGGTAGTAGCCGCCTTTGATATCGTCCTCGCGGCTCCATAGGGTGCGCACCGGTACATTTAAACCGGCCATTCGCGCGGCCTTGGCCACCTCGCATGCCAGCACCACAATGTCGCTGGTGGCTATGCCACGCCGGCCAAAGCCGCCGCCAGCGGTCTGTACATTAATTTGAATTTGCTCGGGCGTAAGGTTCAGTACACGTGCGGCTGCCGCGCTGTCAGCCCCGGGAAACTGGGTACCCACCCATAGTTCGCAGCGTTCTTCGGACAGTTTGACGGTACAGTTCAACGGTTCCATTGGCGCATGGGCCAGGTAAGGAAACACGAACTCGGCTTCCAATCGATGAGGTGCCGTTTCCAGTGGCGCCATGTCCGCCTCGAAGAGCCGTGGACCAGGACGACCCGCCAGCTCCCGGTAGTCGGCCAACTGCTTCTCGCTATCGACTTTTTCGACAGTCGTCGTATCCCATTGCAGCTTGAGTGCATCACGCCCTTGTTTGGCTAGCCAGTAACCGTCAGCAACGACGGTTACGCCTTCAGCCCCCCCATCGAGCGGTACACGCAGCACCGCTTTCACGCCTTTGATGGCACGTGCAGCACTGTCATCCAAAGACGCAATTTTGGCACCGAATACTGGCGGTCTGGCCACCACGGCCGTTAGTTGCCCCGGTAGTTTCATGTCGATACCGAAATCCTGCTGGCCACTGCTCTTGGCCTTGGCATCGATGCGGGTGGTGGCATGGCCAATAATTCGGAAGTCTTTGGGGTCCTTGAGCGTGATCGTTTCGGGCACAGGCAGCGCCATGGCGGCCTCCGACAGTTCGCCATAGCTCGCTTTGCGGCCCGCGGGGCCGAGCACCATTCCAGATTCCGTACTCAGGTTGGCCACATCCACATTCCAGCGCGCGGCCGCCGCCGCGAGCAGCATGGCGCGAGCGCGGGCACCCAGTTCGCGGTACTGGGTATAGCTGTTCTTGATCGAATTGGAGCCGCCGGTGAGGTGCATGCCGAAGAGTGGGTCCTGGTAGGCGATGTCGCTAGTGCCGTTGCGGCTGCGCACGAGGCTCCAGTCGGCATCAAGCTCTTCGGCGAGGATCATCGGTAGGCCAGTCTGCACGCCCTGACCGAACTCCAGCCGGTTGATGGTTACTGTTACTTCCCCATTCGGCGCTATCTGTACGAATGCCGAGGGTTGCTGACTCGGCTTGAGAGTTTCTGCGCGGTTGTCGCCAGGCTGTTGCGCCAGGGCCAAGTGAGGAAATGCCCCCAATGCCAGGCCGCCGACACCAAGGATTTTCAGGAAGCTGCGGCGGGGGAGCGTGGTGGGACCGTCGATCTGGTTGCGTTCGAGCATGTGTTGCAATACGCGAGGGAGCTCGTCTGGATAGGCGTCGTTGAACATGGAAAACTCCAGTCAAGCAAGGACTTTGGCGGCGTCAGCCACCGCCGCGCGGATACGAGCGTAAGTGCCGCAGCGACAGATGTTGCCAGCCATGGCCGAGTCGATCTCGGCCGCCGTTGGCTGCTTGCCCTTGGGTTGAGCCTTGAGGAAAGCCGTCGCGCTCATGATCTGCCCGCTCTGGCAATAGCCGCATTGCGCTACGTCGTGTTTGACCCATGCCTCGTGTACGGCTGTGCCCACTGGGTCACTGCCATTGGTCGCTGCTTCGATGGTGGTGATCTTCCTGCCCTCGGCGGCCGCGACAGGCGTGATGCAGGAACGAATGGCCTGCCCATCAAGGTGAATAGTACAAGCGCCACACAGGACTGCTCCGCAGCCAAACTTGGTGCCGGTCATGCCCAGCGTGTCGCGCAAAGTCCAGAGAATCGGGGTGCCAGGGTCTACGTCAACCGTGTAGTCACGGCCATTGATGTTGAGGGCGCTCATAGTGGGACAGCTCTCCATGAATCAGTGCGACCGTGTTCCGGGCGTTTGCCAACTGTAGCGCCGTACTTCCTGGATCGAATGCACGATCCGCTTCAATGATTGCCCAATTTGATGGATGAGCTGAGCATCACGACCAAGACGCTTGAAGTTCTTGAATCGGTGATTGAATCAGGCAATGAAAGAGCTAGTTATCGCCTGAGCTCCTTCACGAGCCGTGAAGAACTGCTGCTGGAGGTCAGAGCGAAGAGGGTTGAACTGACACAATATTCGTCATTTTAGGCAATGAATACGCCGATTGATGCAGCAACCAAAAGGAGAGACTCGACACAATAGGCACTCGTTAGAAAAGGAACAATCACATGACTGAGAAAAAAGTTTGGTTCATCACCGGTGCTGGCCGTGGACTGGGTGTAGACATCGCCAGAGCGGCACTCGCTGCCGGACATGCCGTCGTTGCCACCGGCCGTGATGCCGGGAAAGTGCTGGCGGCAATCGGTGAACATGAAGACTTGCTGGCCATCAAGCTTGATGTCACCCGTCCCGATGACGCCCAAGACGCCGTCGAGGCCACTATCGGCAAGTTCGGACGGATTGATGTACTGGTCAACAACGCGGGTAACTTCTATGCGGGCTTCTTCGAAGAGCTCAGCCCGGAACAGGTGCGCAGCCAGATCGAAACGCTGTTGTTCGGTCCGATGAATGTCGCTCGTGCTGCATTACCGGCGATGCGCAAGCAGCGCTCCGGTCTGTTGCTGACCATTTCCTCTACGGCGGGTATCGCTGGCGGCATGTTCTGTACGGCCTATGCGGCGGCGAAATTCGGCCTCGAAGGATGGATCGAGTCGCTCACGCCAGAGATTGAATCCTTCGGCATTCGCACGATGTTGGTCGAGCCCGGGTTCTTCCGCACAGAACTGCTGACGGCCGATTCCACCACTTTCGCACCACCCTCCATCGACGATTATGCCCAGCGGACGCGAGAGACCGTCACGGCCTGGAGTGGCATGAGCGGTAAGCAGGGTGGTGATCCTGCCAAGCTAGCTGACGCGATTGTGCAGCTGGCAGGGCTCGACGAGCCACCGGTTCGTTTCGCTGCTGGCGCTGATGCGGTGCAGACCTTCGAAGCCAAGGCCAATGCGTTGCTGGCACAGGCCGACGCCTACCGTCAGCTGTCGTCCTCTCTTGCTCACGATGATGCGTGATTCTCGTCAATATCTCATTCATTACCGGCCGTGTAGCAAGGGCCAACTATGGCGCCTGGCACATGCAGGGCGGCTGATCATTACGACATCGGGATGAGGGCACCGGCAAGTCACGACCGGAAGATAAGAATCGATGACCCGGAGTTACAGCAGCAACTGCAGGCGGCGGGTATTGCTCTGGATGATCGGCCGTACGTCGAATACATCTTTCATCGACTGTAGAGTGGCTTCATTGGATTAGGCATTAAGGCGATCTGAAATACTTTGTAATATCTAGCTATGGCAAGCCGGCGTTACAAAACCCCGTTGAATCGTGCAAGCAACAGCGTCAATCAGGCAATCAGCCGATGCTGGGGCCACCTCATACTGTGGACCGCACGATGACCTCTCTTTTCACGCCCTATACCCTGAAAGACGTCACTCTGCGCAACCGTATCGTGGCTTCGCCGATGTGCCAGTACCAGGCCCATGACGGGCTGCTGAATGAATGCCAGTATCGGTAAGCAAAACTCCTGCGCAGATTGCTCTGGCGGTCATGGCAGACATTGTTCGTGTCAGCAACGGTGTCGTTCGTGACCAGCTATAGACCTCGTTTTTTCAAGGAGACCACTGTGCAGCCTGCTACCAAAAGTCACCAAATTGCCACCAACACAACACGTCTCGCCGGCGTCGTCAGCCAGATTGTGCGCAGTGATGGCGACCTGATCACCGCCGTTCCCGGCCTGAGCCTGCATCGACGCAAGTCTTCCACTGCGCCTGTGCACTGTATTTACGGACTGGGCATTGGTGTGACCTTGCAAGGCTGCAAACAAGTCATGGTGGGGGAGGAGGTGCTTAGTTACGCGCCGGGTCAGTCCATGGTTACCAGCGTTGACCTGCCGGTCATCTCACATGTGACTCAGGCGAGCGTCACACAACCATTCCTGGGCATGATGCTCACGTTCGACAGCGCTACGGTGATACAGCTCGCCGAGCGCATGCAGTTGTCACAGCGCATGAGGGATGAAGGATTCCGGCCAATCACCGTACAGGCGCTGGACGCCGGGGTGCTTGATGCCCTGGGGCGTTTGGTCGGGCTACTTAGCGAACCTGAACTGCTTGAAACCCTCGCGCCACTGATCAAGGAGGAGATCATCGCTCGCCTGTTGAGCGGTGCTCACGGTTCGCAGTTGCTTCATGTCGTCGCCGCGGGCTCACCCAGTCAACACATCGCCAAGACGCTTGCCTGGCTGAAGCTTAATTTTCGCCATGCGCTGCGCATGGACGACTTGGCGGCGAATGCACACATGAGTCCGTCTACCTTTCGGCAGCATTTCCGCACCGTAACAGGCATGAGTCCACTGCAGTATCAGAAACAATTACGGCTGCAAGCGGCTCGACAGTTGATGCTGAGTCAGAATATCGATGCAAGCAGTGCGGGCGGATTGGTGGGCTATGAAAGCTCGTCGCAGTTCAGTCGCGAGTACAGCCGGCTGTTCGGAGAACCGCCGCAGAGGGACATAAAACGAATGCGCTTGCAGTGAATAAGTTACGGCTGCCAATGGCGTGTTGGCGCTATTGCGGAGTTGCCCTGCCTGCTGGGGCAAGACTGCCCCAACATGGATAGGTAGATACCCAGCACAGACGGCCGTAGCCTTGAAGGCTGCTTGGGTCAGCGTTTTTTCGGCAGATGGGTCAATTCTTCATCAGCGCCTACAGCATCGCCCTCGCACTTGCAAAAACTGCGTCTAAACTCGGTCTTGCTGGCCCAGAAGGATCGACGGCTGCCATAGGTTTTCGTTGGGTCCTTTGAAAACTTTCTTTGAGACAAGGAGCAGTCATGACTACCCCAGACACACTTGTGCAAAGGCAAATCAGTCTTACACATGCTTTCGTGGTCAATAATGCGGCGCTGTATTCGCAGTCCTGGAAAAACATCCAGAACCCGAAGCCGAGCCAGGTTAAAGACAATATTCTTACGCGTCTCAATGGCTCGAAGGTAGGCGGCGGCTATGGCGTAGCCTGGGGCCCCGCGCTGGTAATGGATGGCGAGTATGCGGCGCACATCACCGTGGTGCTGACCGGCGGGAGAAGCGGGAACGACATCGTCGTGGTGACGAGTGGGACACTCACGGATTCTTTGAAGGATCAGGTGGACGATCTCGATATTTTTCCAATGGTGCCGTTGCAGAGCGTAATCCCGGGCTGCCAGGGATCGGCGAGTATTGCCCAGGGAACTGCAGACGGGGTGCAGGCGATATTGACCACAGCCTCTACTATCAGTCCTCAGGGCACACTGTGCGATTTTCTTGGGACGCAGCAAAGTGGAGCAAACATCCGTTTGGTTGGTCATAGCCTCGGTGGTGCGCTCATGTCAGTGCTCGCGCTTTATCTGAAAGACAGATTTCCGGGCTTTAACTTCTTCTGTGAAACCTTTGCTGCGCCCACGGCGGGAGATGGTTTTTTCGCCAGCTATTTCAATAAGCAAATGGCCGGTAATGCGCTGCGCATCTACAACACCCTGGATGTTGTTCCGATGGCGTGGTGCGCAACTTCTCTCGATTACTCCCTGACCCTTTATGATGATCCCATTCATGAACACACGAGGAACATGGTTTGTTCCGGCATAGACAAGGTTGTGAATAACAACCTGAACTATACGCAATGGGGAATGGGCAGCGCGAACATGGAGCTGCGGCTCTGTGGGAAACCTCAATCCGACTGCACAAGCTACGAGTCTCAATCCGGCTATCAGCACGTCTATGAGTACATGACACTGTTGGGCCTGCAGCCCGCCGATATACCGATGCCGCCGTTCGGCAGCTAGTGGGGCAGTCTCGCCGTCCAGATGTTTGAGTTGCAGTTGCCGAGGTTTCCTTGGGGAAGTCGACGCAACTGCAATTCGCTTATCCGGAAGCAGATTGCGCTGTCGTAGCAGTTGGCCAAAACCCAATTCGACGAACATGGATCAACCTCCTGACGGTGACGTTTCATCCAGCGCAATGACGTCCAGCATCACGCCCGTGCGCCTCACCACCCGGACCTGTTGGCCCAGGTGCAGGGGCGAGCAGCTCTGAACTTGCCATTTTTCGCCCTGCAGTTGCACCCAGCCGCTCATAGGCAGACCCGGCAGCAGCCCCGTCACCGTGACCTGACTGCCGACCAAGCCCGCATCGCCGCTGACCAAGGCACGGCGTCTGGCCTTGAGCGCCATGCCGACCAAAGTCATAAGCAACAGGGCGCTGATTAGTGCCATGCCGATGATCAGCGTCAACGGAATGCCAAAGCCCGGTACATCGGTGTCCATCAAAATCACTGCGCCAACTACAAAAGCAACCACCCCACCGAAGCCGATTACACCGAAACTCGGTAGAAACGCCTCGGCGATCATGAAGGCGATCCCTAGCAGAATCAGTCCGACCCCGGCGTAATTCACGGGCAACAGTTGCAGGGCATACAGCCCCAGCAACAGGCAGATGCCACCTAGCACCCCACCAACGCTCGACCCAGGGTTCATGAACTCGAATATCAAGCCATAGACCCCGAGCATAATCAGCAGCAACGCCACGCTGGGGTTGGTGATCACCGCCAGCAGTTGTGTGCGCCAATCAGGCGCATGGTCGATGAGCGCAACCCCGGCGGTGCTCAGCCTCAACGTTTGACCGGAGACATTCAGGCTCTTGCCGTTCAATTGCTTGAGCAGGTCTGCCACGTCATTGGCCACATAATCGACCACGTTGAGTTTGAGCGCTTCGTGGGCCGACAGGCTGAGCGATTCACGTACCGCTTGTTCGGCCCAGTCGGCATTGCGTCCGCGTAGTTGCGCAAGGCCACGGATGTAAGCCGCCGCATCGTTGATCTGTTTTCGAGTCAAGGTGTCCTGCAACTCACGCGCAGTACTCTTGTCGGTGGTGGGTGGGCTCGGCGGTTCGGGCGCGGTCCCGGGCAGGCCGCCGATCTGCACCGGTGTAGCAGCGCCCAGGTTGGTGCCCGGGGTCATCGCGGCAATGTGGCTGGCATACAAAATATAGGTGCCGGCGCTGGCCGCACGTGCGCCACTAGGGGCGACGAAACTTGCCACTGGCAAGGGACTGGCCAGAATCGCCTTAATAATTAAACGCATTGAGGTGTCCAGCCCGCCGGGGGTGTCGAGGCTGATGACCACCAACTGCGCACCCTCGGTCACCGCACGCGCCAGGCCGCGCTCCACGTAGTCGGCACTGGCCGGACCAATAGCATCGTTGACGGTCAGTACCACGACACTGCCTGCAGCCGTCGTCGAACCCGTCGGTAACCCGATCAGCATTACTAGCAGGAGCAGGCGGCACCACCAGTGACTGTTCACGGGACCTCCCGGTTGCGGGTATGACAGCCTGCAACCCTCCCTTAAAGCGTAGTTGAGTCAGTCATGGGCGATGCAGGCGCGGCGATTAGTCCGTTGCCTATACAGGTAGGGGCGATCATTGCCAGCCATCAAACAATATCGTCAATCACGATATGCCGTTGCCCACGACTGCACTGCTCAATCCGGGCCTCAACCTTATAAACGTTGCGCAGCATCAATTCGGTAATCACCTCGTGACTCGGGCCGCTGCCTTGCGTGGTGCCGTCGGCAATTACCAGAACCTGATCGGCGAAACGCAGTGCCTGATTCAGGTCGTGGATGGCGATGAACACAATGACTTCGCGTTTTCGGGCCAGGCTGCGCATGAAGTTCAGCACCTGAACCTGCCGATGCATGTCGAGGGCACTAGTCGGTTCGTCCATCAGCAGTATTTCCGGTTCGCGCACCAGGGTTTGCGCGATGGACACCAACTGTTGCTGACCGCCGCTGAGTTCACCGAGGTTGCGAAAGGACAATCCGGTGATGCCCAGCGCCGCGAGAATCTCATCGACCAGTTTCAATTCATCATCGTGAACGACCCAGCCCGGCGTCAGTTGCTTGCGCGCCAGCAGCACCGACTCATACACCGTCAATCGGGCGCTGGCATTCAGACCCTGGGGCATGTAGCTGATGCCCGCTGGGCCTTTTTTCGACTCTTGCAGGATCACCTGTCCGGGGCCGTCGATCAGCCCGGCCATGCGCTTGAACAGCGTCGATTTGCCCGCCGCGTTGGGCCCGACTACGGCGACCACCTGCCCGCCGAAAAACGTCGCCGTCGAGACACCACGAATGATCTCGCGCTGGCCGTAGCGGGCACCGAGATTCTCCAGCTGCAGCTTCACCATGAGTTTTTCTTCCCGCCGAGAATCAGAGATATGAAGAACGGTACGCCGATCAGCGACGTGACCACGCCGATGGGGAATATCGCGCCGGGGATCAGGGTTTTGCTGACCACGGAGCTGGCCGACAGAATCAACGAGCCGGTCAGCAAGGAGGCGGGCAGGAAAAACCGCTGGTCTTCACCGATCAGCATGCGGGCGATGTGTGGACCGACTAGCCCGATGAAACCGATAGTGCCGACGAAGGCCACTGGAAACGAGGCGAGCAGACTGACCATGATCAGTGTCTGAAAACGCAGGCTGCGCACATTGATGCCGAAACTGGCGGCCTTGTCGTCGCCCAGGCGCAGGGCGGTCAGGGCCCAGGCACGTTTGGCGAAGATCGGCAGGGTGATGAGGATCACCAGGCAGATGACCCCCAGTTTCGGCCACGTAGCTTTGGTCAGGCTGCCCATGGTCCAGAACACCACGGCGGCCACGGCTTGTTCGGTGGCAAAGAACTGCACCAGCGCCAACAGCGCATTGAAGGTGAACACCAGCGCTATACCGAGCAACACGATGGTTTCGGCGGTGACGCCGCGACGCATGCTCAGAAAGTGGATCAGCAGCGCCGACAGCATGGCCATGATGAACGCGTTCAGCGGCACCATGAATTGCGCCGCCAGCGGGAACAGTGCGACGCCGAATGCCAGCCCCAACGCGGCGCCGAAGCTGGCGGCGGCGGAAATGCCCAGGGTGAACGGGCTGGCGAGTGGGTTGTTGAGGATTGTCTGCATCTGCGCGCCAGCCAGCGACAACGCCGCGCCAACGGCAACCGCCATTAACGCCACCGGCAAGCGTATATCCCACATCACCACGCGTACCTGCGGTGAAGCGCTGTCCGGCGAAAACAATGCGCCGAGTACCTCGCTGAGGCTGTAGCTCGCCGGGCCCAGGGCCAGATCGAGCAGCACGCTGCACATCAACAGGATCACCAGCCCGGCGAGGATCAGGCGTTTACGCAGCACCAGGCGACGATAGGTTTCGCGCTGCACGACCACGACGTCGGTCAACGAGCTCATGGTTTAACCTCAGGCTGACGCAAGCTGACAAAGTAGCCCGACTCATACGGCACCGGCAGGAAGCGCTCATGCAGCTCGCGGAATGAGGCGTCCGGATCGAGATCGGCAAACAGCTCCGGATGGAACCATTTCGCCAATTGCGCAATGGCGACGAATTGGTAAGGACTGTTGTAGAACTGATGCCAGATGGCATGGAAGGCTTGATTGTCCTGGGCCTTGATGCCGGAGTAGGCCGGACGCTGGGTGTACCAGGCGAGTTTTTTCCTGGCTTGTGTCATGTCCGCGCCCGGACCGACGCCGACCCAATGGCCGCCGGGGGCAAAAGCTTCCCAGTTGGCGGTGGTGACCACTACGTGCGCAGGATTGGCAACGATGACTTGCTCGGGGTTCAACTGGCCGAACGTGGTCGCAATGATGCGGCGGGCAATGTTGTTGCCACCGGCCATCTCGACGAACAGGCCAAAGTTCTCGTTGCCGAAACTCAGGCAGCAATCATCGGTGTAGCCGCCAATGCGCTCAATGAACACGCTGGGGCGGGGCGGGTGTTGTTTCTCGATGATGTCGGTGACGCGATGAATCTGCTGGTTACGGAAATCGATGAAGGCTTCGGCGCGTTCCTCTTTGCCGAACAGTTGGCCAAACAGGCGCATGGTCGGCTCGGTGTTCTGGATCGGGTTGTTGCGAAAGTCGACGTACACCACCGGGATGCCCAGAGCGTCGAGCTTTTCGATGTAGCGGGCATCTTCGGTGGCGTGCTGCGCCTCGATATTGAGGATGATCACGTCCGGACGCTGGGAAATTGCCTGCTCAATGTCGAAGGTGCCGTCTTCAAAGCCGCCAAAGGTGGGAATCCTGGCGATGTCGGGGAATTTGCGCAGGTATGCGTTGTAGGTGTCGGGATCCGACTGGATCAGGTCCTTGCGCCAACCGACGATGCGTTCGATGGGGTTTTGTGTGTCGAGGGCGGCAACCAGATACAGCTGGCGGCCTTCACCAAGAATGACGCGTCTGACCGGCAAGTGCACCTTGACCTTGCGCCCCAGCAGATCGCTCACCTCGGTGCGCGCCGAGTCCACTTCGGCGGCGTGCACGTTGCGCGGAGCGAGGAAAAAAAGTGCCAGGCCCAGCAGTCCTGCCAGTAGCAGCGCAGCGAAAGCGTGGCTGCGTCGATCAAAAGTCACCATGGTCAAAGCCTTTGCAAAAGTCAGATCGGTCAACGGCTCACACCGTCGCCCGGCTGAACGTTTCAGAAATCGACAGTCGCCGACAGTAATAAGGTGCGCGGTGAGCCTTGGGAGAACGCGCCATAAGAGGCAACGCCTGACCAGTACTCGTGATCCAACACGTTCTGCACAGTGGCGCGAAACGTGGTCGGTCGTTCATCGATGCGAGTGGTGTAGCGCACGCCGACATCAAAGCGGGTCCAGTCATCCAGTTTCTGGGTGTTGGCCTGGTTTACGTACTGGCTACCGGTATGGATCGCACCACCGGTCAACGTCAGGCCTTCAACCCATGAGGTGTCCCATTCGGCCCAGAGATTGGCTTGAACTTCCGGCACCCCCACCGGATTATTGCCGCGGTTGGCGGCCGCAGCGGTTTTGGTCAATTCGGCATCGAGCAGGGTCACGCCACCGAGCAGTCGAGTGCCTGGGGCGACTTCGCCGAACACATTCAGCTCCAGCCCACGGTTGCGCTGTTCGCCCTGCACGGAAAACACCCCGGAGGCCAGTTCGCCGCTGGGTTTGGTGATTTGAAACAGGGCGAGGGTGGAGGTGAAAGTGCCGTAGTCGGCCTTGACCCCGAGTTCGTGCTGGCGGGAGACGTAAGGGGCAAAGATCTCGCCGGCGTTCGATGCGGTGGAAGGCGCGATGTCACCCTTGCTCAGGCCTTCGATGTAGTTGTAGTAAAACGAAACATGGTCCCAGGGTTTGATCACCGCGCCAAACAGCGGTGTGGTTCTGCCGTCGTCGTATGACGTGGTGACCACCCCGGCCGCGTTGTAGTTGTCGGATTTGATGTTCTGTTTGCGCACGCCCAAGGTCACCTGAACGCGTTCATCCAGAACCGACAGCGTGTCGGCCAGGGCCACGCCGGTCAGTTCGCTCTCGGATACTTTGGGCGTATCCGGCTTGGGGATGAAAGGCTTCGGACGATCAACCGGGTGGTAAATGTTCGACAAAATCGGCGCACTGGAAATGATTCCTCGGGACAACACATCGTGATAACGGCTGACTTGCAGGGCTGTGCGGTGACTGATCGGCCCGGTGTCGAAGCGCAGGCGGGCACCGGCGTCGAGGGTGTACCGCTCGACGTCGAACTTGTAATAGCCGGGGATTGAAGAGGTGTCGCCGGCGGCGTTGATGATGGTCGGGGTCTGGTCGGACATCCGCGCAACATTCGATTTGCCACCACCGGCATGGGTGAAAACAGTCAGCGTGTCACTGAGGTCGTATTCGCCGCTGAGCAGGGCAGATTGGTCACGGGTTTGCGACCAGCCCCATTTCTGGCTGACGTTGGTTCGGCCATTGGCGGCGGAGGGAATGTCTACGCCCGAGGCGATCAAAAACGGCCGCGAAGCGGCGTCGAAGCGTTCTTTCTGGTTGAGCCAGTCGAGGCTGGTGCGCAGGCGTTCACCCTGATAATCGAGGGAAATGGCTCCAATATCGACGTGGCGCGATTGATCGTCGATGACCGTGTCGCCCAGCTGGGTGCTGCCGTTGATGCGCACACCGAACCGGCGATCCTCACCAAAGCGCCGACTGACGTCGATGTGACCACCGAGTTGCGAATCCATGGCGTAACTGGCAGTGAAACGGGTCAGATCCTCTTCCAGGGAGCGCTTGGGCACCACGTTGATGATGCCTCCGACCGCGCTGTTGGGTGACATGCCATAGAGCAGGGCGCCGGGGCCTTTGACCAGTTCGATACGTTCGGTGTATTCGGTGAACACCCGGTAGTTCGGAGCCACGCCGTACACGCCGTCGAACGCCAGTTCCCCTAGGTTGCCTTCACCGACAGGAAAGCCACGGATGAAGAACGAGTCGACAATCCCGCCTGTCTGGCCAGTGGAGCGCACCGATGAATCGCGTTCCAGCACATCACCGACCGTAACGGCCTGTTGGTCCTTGATCAGCGCCGAGGTGTAGGTGCTGACGCTGAAGGGGGCATCCATCACGTCGGTATTGCCCAGAACGCCCAGACGCCCGCCGTTGGCAACCTGCCCACCGGCATACACCGGCGGCAGGGTGTCGGTATGCCTGGCAGTGCCGATGATTGCCGTTTCATCCAGCGTCACCCGGCGCTGCACCAGTGTGTAGCTGCCGTCGCTGCGCAAAACCATGTCCAGGCCACTGCCCTCCAGCAGGCGAGTGACCGCCTCTTGCGTGGAGTAATTGCCGATCAACGCAGGACTGGTCAAGCCTTCGGTCAACGATGGCTGGAACGACAGGGCAATGCCGGCGTCCACGGCAAAGCCCGACAGAGTTGCGCCCAGCGGCCCGGAGGGAATGTTGTAGGCACGGACCGCGACAGAGTCCAGTTGCGCAGGCACGACGGCCAAGGCAAACGGGCAAACGGCACCGATCAGGACAAGGCTTAGCAACGCACTGCGAATAACTGGTTTGAACTGATGATCCGGACGCAGATGGCGTGCAGCGAACATGAATGGATGGACCTATAAAACAGGACGGAAAGGTTCTTCTTCCCCATAGCCAGTCGAGATCAAAAAAAGTATCAGATGATCGGCGATTTTTTTCGACTCAGGCGGGAGAGAGCATGACCCAGAAGCCATTCAAATGGCCGCTGACGAGGATTGGGTAGGTTTGCGCCAGCATGTTCAGCGTGCGCTGGGTGTCGCTGATCGGATAGGCACCGGAAATACGCAGATCGGCAATCGCAGGATCCAGACGCACGAAGCCGCGGCGGTAGCGTGTCAGTTCGGCAACGAAGTCAGCCAGGCGCATCTTGTCAGCCATCAACAAGCCTTGGGTCCAGGCGCCGATGTAGCGATCGACGGCGGTGACCCCGCCAAAGGTTTTGGATGAGAAGTCGGTGCGCTGCCCGGCGTTGATGACCAACGGCGTTCCTTGACGATTTTCGGCGAGTTCGACCTTCACTGCGCCGTCCAGCACTGCAAGGTGGGTGCGTGGCTGCAATTCTCGAACGGTGAATCGTGTGCCCAGAGCCTGCATGCGACCCTGGCGGGTGCTGACCAGAAACGGCCGGGCCAGCGGAGAAATATCCGCTGCGGTCTGCACCAGTATTTCGCCTTCGCGCAGGTGAATGAGTCGTTGGCTGGCGTCGAACAGCACGTCGATGGCGGTGTCGGTGTTCAGGGTGATTTTCGAACCGTCGGCCAGGGTCAGCTCGCGTTGCTGGCCGACGGTGGTGCGATAGTCGGCCGACCATTGCTGGGATTCTGCCAGTTTCCAGCTGCCCCAACCGGCCGGCAGGATTGCCAGAATCATCGCCAGCTTGCCCAGCGCCGCGCGACGCTCAGGGCTGCTTGGGCGGTCGAGTGCCGACATCGCCAGAGACGGTGGCAAGCCGCCGAGCTTGGTCTGCAATAACTGCGCACGGGCCCAGGCACGGCCGCGATCGGGCGTGCTGATTTTCCAGCATTCCCATTCGGTACGTTCAGTTTCACTGAGTTCGCCTTCACTCAAACGGATCAACCAGTCCGCGGCCTCTTCTAGTGCCTGGTGATCGAGGTGCGGCTCCTTGCGGCGAGTGAGCATTCACTCCACCAGCAACAGGCACTGTACGAAGGCTTGCTTCATATAGCGTTTGACGGTGATCAGCGATACGCCCAGCTGCTGGGCGATGTCGTCGTATTTCAGGCCGCTGATCTGCGACAGCAGGAACGCGCGTTTGACCAATGGCGGCAGGGCGTCGAGCATCGCATCGATTTCGTGCAGGGTCTCCAGCACCATGAAACGCARTTCCGGTGAAGGCACCTGCGGGGCAGGCATATGGGCGAGGGCATCCAGATAGGCGCGTTCAAGTGCCTTGCGCTGATACCAGTTGACCAAAATGCCCTTGGCCACGCAGCTCAGGTACGCGCGCGGTTGTTCGATGACGGTCACTTGAGAGGCGAGGATACGGGTGAAGGTGTCCTGCGCCAGATCCGCTGCATCCATGGCGTTACCCAGTTTTTTTCTCAGCGTCGCGTACAGCCAGCCGTGATGGCCGCTGTACAGGGCTTCGATCGCGCGCAGGTGATGGTCGTTATTCGCGGGAAGGGTTTCGCTCATGGCTGCAGGTTTTTTTGCAATTGAGAAGTATTCCCAATGCTAATTTACAAACCGGCTGCGACGCAAGTGCCGAGTGGAATCGCTTTCAGACTCTCGGCAGGCGGCTCAGCGCTGCAATCATCGTGTCGATTTCTGCTTCGGTGTTGTACGCGTGGAGAGAGGCGCGGCTGACCTCCAGCAGGTCCCGGTGCTGCATGTCGAGCAGCGTCGAGCGGAATGTCGAGGTGGTAACGTTGATGCGTTTTTCCTGTCCAGCCAGCCACTGCTGGAGCTGTGCAGCGCTGCTGTCCCGGTGGGTGAATGTCACGATGCCTGACTTTTGAATACCCAGGTCACGCAGCGCGAAGCCCGGAATGTCCGTCAGTCGCTGACGCAAGTAAGCAGCCAGTTGTTGAATCCGCAACCACGTCGGTTCGAGGCCTTGCGCCAGCGCGTACTCAACCGCAGTACCGAGGCCCAGTTTGGCGGCGACGTTACACTCCCAGTTCTCGAAGCGTCGTGCGTCAGCGCGGATTTTGAACGTGTCAGCTGTCTGCAAGGACGCGGCATGCAGGTCGAGAAAGACCGGCTCCAGGTTCTGGCACAGAGATCTTTCTACATACAAAAATCCCATCCCCCGAGGCCCACGCAGGTATTTGCGGCTGGTGGCCGCAAGCATGTGACAGCCGATTTTCTGCACGTCGATCGGCATTTGCCCGACACCTTGGCAGGCATCAAGCAGAAACAGCACGCCGGCAGCGCGGGCGAGGGCGCCGATCTGCTCGATGGGCTGCACCGGCCCGCCATTGGTGGCGATCACCGGCAGGGAAATCAACGCGACGCGATCATCGCCAAGCATGTCCTTCAGGGCCGGCAGTGACACCTGGCCGTGTTCATCGTTGGGGATGACGCGGATTTCAATGCCGCGCTGCTTCTTCAGTTGCAGGTAAGGAATGTAATTGCCGGCGTACTCGGTGGTCGAGGTCAGCACTACATCGCCGGGTTGCAGCGGTAACGAATAGAAAGCCATGTCCCAGGCGCGGGTCGCGTTTTCGATCACCGCGATTTCATCGGGCTGGGCGTTGATCAGACGACCGATGGCGCCATACACATTTTCCAGTTCGGCCGACTGTTGCCCGGCCGCTTCATAACCGCCAAGACTCGCTTCAAGCTGAATGTGGCGGGTCATGACTTCGATCACCGGCGTAGGCATCAGCGCCGCACCGGCGTTGTTGAAGTGGATCAGTTGCGCGACAGCGGGGGTGTCGGCGCGCAGTTGTTCAATGTTCAAAGCAAGGTTCCTTGATCAATCCCCGGGCGGGACATGACTCGGTTGCATCACCGCAGGCAAGTAACGCAAGGCGACAATCGGGATCAGCGCCACCACGTAGGCCAGGCAAACGAACAGGTAGGTGTACTGCAAGCCATAGACCTGACTGAGCAAACCGCCGGCCGAGATACCCGCAATCGACGCAAATTGCGCGGTGCCCTGGGCAATCCCCAGTACATGGCCTTGTTGCGAGCTGTCGGCGGTTTTCGAGATCAGCGCCATCAACACCGGTGTGGTAGCCCCCAGCAATACGCCCCAGATGAAGTAGGCGATGACAAACACCAGCGAATTGCGCGTGACACCCGCCACGGCGGTGAGGACGATGCAGCCGATGACCACATAGGTAATGCGATGCAGCGTTTCCTGTTGGCTACGGTGTTCGAAATAACGCGACCAGGCGGTGGCCGAAAGAATGAAGCCCAACGCCAGCAAGCCATAGCACAGGCCAACCACCGAATTGCTGACCTCGAACACCGAGCTGACATATAGCGAGAAAGAGGTCTGCGGGAGCATTCGCGCCAGCAGCAAAATGCCCATCACGCCAAGCAGCGACAGCAATGGCGAACCTTGCCACACACTGCCTGAACGGCTGGCCGGCGCTGCCTTGTCCGCGACCGGTGCTTTCTTCACCGGTGGCACATCCGGCAAAGTGACGGCCGCGATCACGGTGCACACCGCACACAATGCCGAGGCGATGATGTTGATCCAGAAGAACGTGGCGTAATCGAGGATCAACCCGCCGACGACCGCTCCCAGCAACGAACCGACGTTGGTCGAGATTTGCAGGATGGCGAACAGCCGCGCCCGCCGCGAAGGCGCTTCGATACTGACGCCGTAAGCCTGTGCCGGGGCGATGTACCCGGCGAAGGCGCCTTGCAGAAAACGCAGGATCAGAATGACCCAGATGTCGCTGAAGAGGGCCAGCCCAAGCTGGGTCAACGACAATCCGGCGAGGGCGCGGATCATCATCAACTTGTGGCCATAGCGATCGCCGATACGGCCCCAGAATGCACTGGTCAGAATAATGCCCAGCATCGGCCCGACGTACACGGCGATGCTGGCGAAGCTGAAAACCGACTCTGAGGCGGTCAGCCCACGCAGGTGGACAGGCCAGAACGGCCCGCTCATTTCCATCGCGCCCATGGACACCAACTGGATCGCAAATAGAATATAAATCAGGATTCTTACTCTCGAACCCTGGATGACACCTGCATGGGACATGGGTCAGCCTCGGTTAAACGCTAGCGAGCGGGTTGGTCAGGGTGTGTTGCAAACGATAGTTGGAGTACTGCATCAAGTGCATGCGCAACAACGATCGGGTCGGCCATGGATCTTCCACGAACGCCTTGCGTTCGACTTCCCACAGCGTTGGCGAGACACGGTCGCGCACAGCCTCGAATGCAAGGTCGGTCTCCTCGCGCAAAACCGCCCACAGCCGTGTGTTGTTCACCCCGTACTCCTTGGTCAGCCACAGCGCCATTTCGTGCAGATGCGTCAGGAACGCCGCGTCGAGCACGAACATGCGTACCGGCTCGATATCACCTGAGAATACCGTCGGCAGAATACCCGGCTGCACATGGGGCTGAAGGGCATAGCCGCGCTCTTCCAAAAGCGGTGCGTAAGTCCTGCCGTCGCCGAAATCGCGGATCAGCAGACTACGTGCTTTGCCGTCGGGGGAGAACAGCACCATGGTGTTTTGCTGATGCGCTTCAAGACCGATGCCATACATCAGATAGATCGCCACCACCGGGTGGGTCACCACTTTGGCGTACTGGCGGAACCAGCTTTCAACCTGGGTGGCATTCGCCCGCACGCCGTCGCGCTCGATCAGATCGGTGAACAGCGGCCGACCACTGCCGGGCAAGCGGGTGAACAGTGACGCCACGGTAATCGGCAGACATTCGTCGCTGCGTTCGAACGCTTGCTGACTGGCACGAAAGACCACGGACAGATGACGCCCGGGATTATCGTCCTGAGTAATCGCGTTTTTGTAACGCACGCCGATTTCTTCCGGGAAGATCTCCAGACGCTGATCGAAGCCTTTTTCGGCGTCCAGAATCCTGGCGATCACCGTGCTGATGCGCGGCCCCATGTGAATCGACTTGGCTTGCAGGCTGCGCAGTTCGCTGGTCATCCACACTGCAATCGGCAATTTGATCAGCGGCGCGCAGTCGTCCAACACCGGCATCATCGTGCGGTACGACATGGTCGGCAGGGTCGCAATGTCCGGGCCATCGGTGATTAGAATGCCTTCTTCGATTTCCGTCGCAAACGTCTTGAGCACATACGCCTGCAGGTGCCAGGCGTGAATCGGCAGCGGCAGCCACTGGGTTTCATCCAGCCCTTTGCTGTTGAGCGAGGCCTTCCATTGTTCCCATTGCGCCGGGAAGTTGCTGGCGAACCAGTCGTGGTAACTGGTCACGTGCGGCATGCTTTCGCTTTTCGAATGGTCGGCACGCAACGCGGCGATACGCAGCGGCACTTGAGCGTTGAACTCGGGGGACAACTGCTCGACTTCAGCATCGGTCAGGCCCGGGCGGGATTTCCATGTCGGGTAATATGGATGGCCTTCCAGCGAGCCCCACTGGTCGAGAAGGATGGCGGCGTCCTTGGTGTTGGCATGCTTGCGCAGATAATCGGTGAAGCTGGTGAGCCCCTGATCCTTGGTGGCCCGCTCCAGCCGCGCATTCCATTGCTGACGATGCTGGCGGGCGTGGGCGTCGTTGATCAGGCTGTTTTCCATGTCGGACTTGAGCCCGGCCACGCCTTCGTCGGTGGGCTCGAAGTCGAAGCTGTCACGCAGCACATCCAGCATGTCTTGATGGCTGGTGATGACCTGTCGCACACCTTCATCGGTCAACAGCACCACGTCACCGTCGTTGACCACGGTGTCGGCCGGGCCTTTGGCAATGTCGGAGAAAAACAGATGGGCGCGGGCACCCTTCAACGGATAAGTGGCCTGGTTCCCCTCGACGGAAAAGCTCAGGGCCGAACGGTCGAGAATGTTCTCGGCAAAAAGGCAACGGATCAAGCGTCGCATGGCGTTTTTGCGGGAGTAGGCGATCAGTGTCTTGAAGTCATCCATATCAGCGGTCTGCTCGTCGAAAATTAAACAAAGAGATCAAGCGGCGGCGTTTGCCGTGCGTGGCCAGTGGCTTGGGAAGTAGTCGAGTGCCGAATCGCGCAGGCCTTGCATGTAGGCAACGCTCCACTGCAAGACTTCTTCGATGTAGGGCACCTTCAGCTCGAAGCGCCTGGCCATTTCCACCAGCAAGACCAGGCCATAGGCGACGTCTTCATTGAAGGCGCGGCTCTCGCGTTCGATCACGTAGCCGGCGCGGTTGTCGCCGGCCGGCACCATCGGCGCGAGGATGTCGTTGTAGGCCTGGTTGGTGCGCAGAATCGAAAGCATGCTGCTCTGGTCGCGGATCTGGTCACCGTAGGCCTCGACGATTTCCTGTTTCAGGGATTTGACCGAGGACAGGTCGATGTCCATGCGCTGGCTGATGACCGCACACAAGTCCTGGCTTTCCTGATCCATGCGTTCGAGGAAGTAGGCGCCCAGTTCCGGGCACTCGGTCCACCAGCACATGCGTTGCGGGAAGATCTTGCGATGCCATTGGCCGTAGGGGCCGATCAGCCCGTAGATCACCGAGCTGTGCATGATCGGATTGCCCGGTGTCAGGGTGATTTCCAGGTAATTGTCGAGCATCGTCACGCATGGCCCGTACAACGTGGTGAGCATGTCCTGCAGCTGCTGGCGCGATTTCTGCGATTCTCGAGCGTGGGTCGCCACATACAATTGGCTTTTGCCGCCGCCCATTTTGATCGACCGCCCCGGTGTCAGCTCAAACGCAGTATGCGGGACATCCTTCATCCCCCAGATCACCAGGTTGGGGCGATCGGCCAGGGTGGCTTCGGCCAGCCAGTCGAAACCGCAGAAACCCGGAATCGCGCCGATGTACACCGGTTTGCTGGCGCTCAGATGCGGTGCAATGGCTTGCAAGGTTTGCGGCCGGGCATGGGCGGGGACAGTGATGATGACGATGTCGGCATCTTCAACGGCAGTCTTGGCATCGGTGGTCACGCGATCCAGTCGGGCACTCAGCGTCGAGCCATCGGGCAACAATGCCTGCATCGGCGTCTGACGCGCGTGCTGTTCGATGACCTGCGGATTGCCGGTGAGCATCGAAACCTGAACATTGGGCAGCTGTTTAAACAGGATGGCGTTGAGATGGCCGGTCCTGCCGCCACCACAGATGGCGACTTTCAACAGATTCATCGAGAGGCGTTCCTTGGTGATGGGTGGGTCATGCGACGCTCAGTTGCAGCGGCGCGGAAACGGATTCCAGCCATTGGGTCTTGCCCAGCCAGGCGTCCAGTTGCGGCGCGACGTTCGGATCAAGCAGATCACGCTCTTGCAGCCATTTATCGTCGAACACCGTGTGCAGGTACTTTTCGCCGCCGTCGGCGATCGGCACGACCACGTTGCCGGTCAACACGCCTTTGTGGATCAGTTCCAGTGCCTTGAAAATTGCACCACCGGTCGAGCCACCCACCAGCAGCGCGAGGTTGCGGGCGATGTAGCGGGCGCTTTCGAAAGCCTGTGAGTCGGTGACTTGCACGCCCAGATCGATGCAGCTGTAGTCGAGCACCAGGCCGACGGTGTCACCGGCCGGAGTGCCAGTGCCTGATTGGTAGTAGGGATAGCCGGGATGGCCGAAGACGATCGAGCCGGCCGGTTCGACTGCGACGGTCACGGTGCCGGGGTTGTGCAGTTTCAAGCCACGAGCGATGCCGGTCATCGAACCACCGGTGCCGACACAACCGACGTAGGCACCGATAGCGCCTTCAGCCTGAGCGATGGTTTCGCGGACGAAATCACTGTAGCCACCAGCGTTGGCCGCGTTGTCGGATTGATTCATGAACACGGCGCCAGGAATCTCGCTCGCCAGTTCCGCCGCAAGTCGCTGACGCTCGACCACCGCGACCTCATCTTCGCGATAGGTGCCTTTGACGAATCGAATGTCGGCGCCCAGCGCCTTCATCACCGCGATCTTGTCTTGCGCTGCGTGGTGATCGACCACGGCAATGAAGTGCAAACCAAACTCGACCGCTGCCATGGCCAGTCCAATCCCGGTGTTGCCGGAGGACGATTCGACGACCACACCGCCGGGTTTCAGGCGACCGGACTTGAGCGCAGCCAGCACCATATTGCGTGCCATGCGATCTTTGATGCTGCCGCCGGGGTTGTTCTTTTCAATCTTCAGCAACAAGCGTGCGTTGGTATCCGGAACATCAATGCCCAACATTGGAGTGTTACCAATAAGATCCGAAACTTTATTCAATATCATTTCAAATATTACCTTTAGTAGTCAGGTGAAAACGCATAGTTACCTTCCGTACAACAGGTCGCCGTCAACCGCCGGGGCAGGGGATGGCGATGAAACTCGTTCTCCAGCAAGTCCATCTGATAACCGGCGGTATTGACATAAATCAATAAGTCACCTGTTTGGGGGGCAGTGCCGAAATTGATAAGCCGATGCGTAATCACATCATCGTCCAGGCAACTGTGGCCTGCGATATAAGCTTGGGTCGGGGTGCATGGGAGTTCTTTTGTGCTGATCAGTATTGGATCTACCAGGTATTCAGAAGAAAACCAGGTTTCACAGGCGCTGAAGCTACTGCCTTCAACAAAGATGACGGCTTTATTGTCGGCGAGTTTTTTCGTGCGGGTGACGCGAAACAATGAAATAGCTGCTTGATCTACCAGGCTTCGGCCGGGTTCCAATGCCAGCGTTATATTCTGAAGCTTCAGGTAATTGGCAATGGACAGTCCTGTCGAATGATCGGCTTCGAGCAATAGCGTCAACCATTGCGGTGCCGTCAGGTCACTGCCATAAGGATAATAAGAGTCTGGGACTGACTGGTTGTAATAGTGGCTGGGCTTGTTCTCGTTTTGCAAAAAAAGACCGTAGGCCTGTGGCTCGACATAACGAATCGGCAGGCCTCCACCAATGTCGATCATCAGCGGATTCAAACCCATTTCCCGAGCTGCTTCGACAAACGCCGTTACCTCACGGAACGCCTGCGCGCGGGATTCGAATCCATAGCCGCCCAGATGGAAATGGAAACCCTCGAAGTGAAAAGTCGCAGATTGCCTGGTCAGCCGTTGAAGGCATTCAAGCAAGTCTTCCGGGCCCATTCCAAATCGGCTTTTCGGGCAGCTTTTCGGCCTGTAACGCAGTAAAAGTCTGGCTTTGGTGAGGGCAGGTCGCGATTCGATCACGATTTTGAGGTGCTCGAATTCCTCCAACGAGTCCACGCAAATCAGTGAGCCCGCACTGACCAGCGCCTGATGAAACATGGCTGTTTTTGCCGGTCCCGTGGCGCAGATTTTTGCTGCCGGCGTACCGGCCCGCAACGCGGCTTCCAGTTCGTGGATGCTCGACACATCGACGCCGATACCCGAGTTTGCCGCAGCGCTCAGCATGCTCTGGGACTTGTTGGCCTTGGCGCCGTAGAAGATGGCGTGAGTCACGTTGTACTGTTTCAACACGGCCTGCAGGGCCTTCGTGTTCACTTCAAAAGCATGGGGCCAAACCAGATTCAACGGCGACCCATGTTGTTTGACCAAGTCAATAAGTATGCCTGGGGAGTTATTAATAAGCGTATAAATAACTGGGTCGATCAGCGGTTTTAGCATGTCCGGCTGATGGACTTTATTTAGCTTTTCAATAGGCGATTTATTGGTTGCAAGCATAGTTAACCCCTGGCGTCTAAAATAACGTCGCCATTGATGTGTCGATAACTGATCGTTATCGAAAGATGTAGTCTTTTTTACTCGTCAGATACGAGACTTTAAACACCCTGGAGGCGGATGCCAGGCGAAATCTGAAGATGAATCCGTATGGCCGATCGTAATAAATGGCTCGCAAAACAATTGCATGAGAACCCCATTCCATAAGGTTTGTACGGATGTTCTGATTGGCCGCTAGTTGATGGCCAGTCCTCTGTAGATGACCAGTAACTGATATTTAAATGACATCACTGACATGTACTTCCCGTGATACTGATCGCTGGCTCTGAAACGAGGATAGTTCCTCTTGACGGCGTGAACCATATTGCGAACGCGAACGATTATCAAGTAAGGTTTTCAAATATTTTTGAATGAAGACCTGCGCAGGGCTAATTCATGAGCGTGTATTTACACGCTCAAGTACGCGTTCGTCCCTACATAAAAAAACCCTTAATACCTTGATCAATAAGGCGTTGAGGGCTGTTGCGAGACGGCCCGGGCAGGCACGGAAATCCGCCGCCGGCGGGGCCTGAAAATTTTCAGAAATCACGACTGGTTCACGCCAAGGAGCAACGCCATGCAATCCGATCGACTCAGCAGCAAAACCCCACTCGCGATCAGCTACCTGTTCGTGCCGGGCAACCGACCCGAACGGTTTTCCAAAGCCGTCGAAGCGGGCCCGGACGCGATCATTCTCGACCTTGAGGATGCCGTTCACCCAGACAGCAAAGCCGCAGCCCGCGCCGCCATCTGGGCGTGGCAGGAGAGCACGCCAAAGGTTTCCTGCGAACGTTACATCCGCCTGAACAGCGTCAGCAGCACACTGTTTCGCCAGGACCTGACCTGGCTCAGCGACATGCGCTATCCCGAGCGGTGCAGCGGAATCTTTCTGCCCAAGGCCGAATGCCCCGAGACCCTGGCGCGGGTGGTCGAACGCCTGCTCGAGTGGCAGCCGGAGCTGAAGATTATCGCGATCATCGAGACCGCCAAGGGCCTGCAACAGGTCGAGTCGATTGCGGCGATTCCGGGCCTGGCGCGGCTGGCGTTCGGCTCGCTGGATTTCTCGCTCGATGTCAACTGCAGTCAGACTCCCGATGCGTTTCTCTTCGCCCGCAACCGCATTGTGCTGGCTTCGCGCACGGCGAATTTGCCGGCACCGATCGACGGTGTCACGCCGGCGATCAGCGATCTGGCGGTTGTCACCAAGGACTCACATTACGCACGCTCGCTGGGATTCGGCGCCAAGTTGTGCATCCACCCCTCGCAACTGCTCTCGGTGCAGCGCGCTTTCCTGCCGGATTCGCGCCAATTGGCGTGGGCCGACCGGGTGATGAGGGCGGTGGCCACGGGCAGTCATGCGGTGCAAGTGGATGGCGAGATGGTCGACTTGCCGCTGATCGAACACGCCCAGCGCCTGCTCGATGTGGCCAGCCAGTACGCGCCAATTGCCCGCGCCGATGCCTGCTGAATCCCCGGCGAATCAGGAGATCAACCATGGAACACGAATATCAGATTACGCTGCGGCCGCTGTGCGAAGTGCTGCAGTCCGAGCAGGTGGACCCGGTCAACGTGGCGATGCTGCGCGAGTCGATTATCCGGGCCGGGCATTGGCTGGAGCCGATCATCGTCGAGCGCTCGCAAGGCATCGTGATGGACGGCAATCACCGGTTCAACGCGGCGTTGCAGCTGGGCTTGAAGCGAGTGCCGTGCATCCAGCTCGATTACACCGATCCGCGGGTGTGCGTGCGGCATTGGCAGACTGGGCAAGTGTTCGAAGTGGCGCGAATTTTCACCGCGATCGCCCGCGGCGAGATCTTTCCGTACAAGACCACCCGGCACGCGTTTGACCCCGCGTTGCCGGTGGTCGCGATACCGCTGCAACGCCTGTATGCCTAGCCTTGGCCTGGCAAAATCAAAGAAACTTTACTGCGGGTGATACTTTTTCGCAGATCGACTGGCAATAGGAGTGATAACCATTTTCCCTTGTTGAAAAGGATCCTCACGTCATGCCTGTTGTCAGTCGTCCTAGCGGTGAGCGCGTGTTAACACTCGCCATTCGTACCGCCATGCTGAATTTTGTTTTGGTCGCAGGAAGCGCCAACGCCTGGGCCGCGAGCCCCGAGCAACAAGACGTTGCCGCCGACAAGACCTCGAACATTCCAGCCGCGACGCCGACCGACGACAGCATGGATGCGCTGACTCTCGGCACCACCAACATCAACGCCCGTTACAACGGTCCGACCGCATTGCCGGAAGTGTTCGCCGGCGGCCAGGTTGCGCGCGGTGCCCGGTTGGGCATGTTGGGCAACAAGGACGTGATGGACACCCCGTTCAGTGTCACCAGTTACACCGCCAAGACCATGGCCGACCTGCAAACCGTGACCGTGGCCGATGCGCTGCAACGTGATCCTTCGGTGCGCTCCACCGGTCAGACGGGCGGCATCGTCGACTCGTTTTTCATCCGTGGCTTCCCGATCGGTGAAGGCAACCTCGGTGAATTGGCGTTCGACGGCGTGTACGGCGTAGCGCCGAACTACCGGGTGTTCACCGAGTACGCCGAGCGTGTAGAAGTGCTCAAGGGGCCGGGCGCGATGATGTACGGCATCTCGCCCAACAGTGGCGTCGGTGGCGTAATCAACATCGTTCCCAAGCGTCCACTGGACGAAGACCTGACCCGTTTTACCGGCAGTTACGCCTCGGACTCTCAGGTCGGCGGTCATCTGGATCTCAGTCGTCGCTTCGGCGAGGAAAATCAGTTTGGCGTGCGCTTCAACGGCAACCTGCAGGGCGGCGATACGGCCATTGATGATCAGCATCGAGACGTGGGTGTCGGCGCCATTGCCCTCGATTATCGTGGCGAGCGCTTGCGCTTGAACCTTGATTACATCAGTCAGAAAGAAAGCTTCGACGCAGCCTCGCGGCCATTCACCATCGCACCGGGGGTAGATGTCCCGTCCGCGCCGAATGGACGCACCAACCTGCCGCAGGACTGGGGCTGGTCGGATACCAAAGAGCAGTCGGCCTTGCTGGGGGGCGAATATGACCTGACTGATACGGTTACCGTGTTTGCCCACGCCGGTGGCGGCAAATCGGACGTCAAGCGTTTGTCTGACCAAGTGCCGAGAATCCTCAATGAGGCCGGCGATACCAGCAACATTCCGGGTTACTACAAATTCAACGTCGATCGTTCAACAGCCGATGTCGGCATCCGCGGCGTGTTCGCTACAGGGCCGATCACTCACACGACCACGCTGATGGCGACCCGGTACCAGGATGAACTGTCCCGAGGGATCAACAATGGTACCGAAATCCGTTCGAACATTTACCACCCGATCGATGTGCCCAGGCAATTCATCAACTCGCCGAAGGTGCTGCGCGTTTCCGAATCGGATCTGTCCGGCGTCGCGTTGACTGACACGTTGTCCATGCTCGATGACCGCTTTCAGTTGACCCTCGGTGTGCGTCGCCAGGACATCGAATCACGCAACTACAACGCCGCAGGTTCGGTCAGCTCGAAATACAGCGAAAGTGCCACGACTCCACTGGTCGCAGTGGTGGTCAAGCCTTGGGAGGATGTCTCGCTCTATTACAATTATGTTGAAGGTTTGAGCAAAGGAGACATCGCACCAGGCACGGCGGCCAACGCCGGTGAGACGTTCGCCCCGTACAAATCGAAGCAGCATGAACTCGGCGTCAAATATGAGTACGGTACGTTCATGACCACGCTGGCGTTGTTCCAGATCGAGAAACCGAGTGGTGAAATCGGCGCCGGCAACGTGTTCTCGGTGCAGGCCGAACAACGCAATCGCGGCATCGAGTTGAGCATGTTCGGCGAAGTCGCGCCGGGCACGCGCTTGATGGGGGGCGTGACTGTGCTTGACGGTGAGTTGACCGATTCGGCGACAGCGGCCAACCGCGGCAACAAACCGGTGGGTGTGCCGGACGTGCAAGCCAACCTCTGGGCCGAATGGGATACACCATGGCTTGAAGGCTTCACTCTGACCGGTGGTGCCATTTACACCGACAGCCAATTCGTCAATCAGGCTAATACGCAGGAGCTGGATGCCTGGACCCGCTTCGATGCCGGCGCGCGTTATGCCACCAAAATCGAAGGCCGGCCGACGACGTTCCGCGCCACCGTGCAGAACGTGTTTGATCGTGAGTACTGGTCGGGCGTTGCTTCGTACGGCGCATTCTCCCCGGGTTATCCGCGGACCTTGCAGCTGTCGGCCACCGTCGACTTCTGACGAAGACGGGAAGGGTTGCTACGGCTGACGTAGCAACCCCTGAACATTTCGGAAAGGGAGTTTCGCATGTTGAACAACTCAGGCTCAGCGGCTGTAAGCGCACCTTCACCGTTTCGCACAGCGACCAATCAGCTGGCGTTCGTATGCAATCGCAGCTCGAATGAACACATTCGTGAATTGCTTCGTTTCTATGGACTGCGCACCAGTCTGATCCGCATCAAGGTCCTCAATGCGCTGGTTGCCGCCACTTTGGATGGGCGTGCCGTCGGTGTCCGTGGGGTGTATGCCTATCTGGTGTCACTGTCTGCCGGGATGACATTTGTCAGTGTGCGCGAAGTACTTAAACGCCTGTGCAACGAGGGCGTGATCGTGCTTGAGGCCGACAAGAACTACCGTATCACCGAAGAAGCCTGGGCGATGCTGAAGCAGCACCTGGATGATTGAAAAGTGTGGCCCTCGAACGGATTCAGGCTCGAACGCTCTATAAAGAATGATCCAGGTTTGAACAGTGACGAGTGTCGAGGCTTTTGCGAGCTTCAACACTTGTCATGACTCACCCGCGACCTAAAAGAGAGATACGCCATCCTCTTTAAAGACTATCAGGGTCGCCAAAAAACATCTGAATCCGCGAGCGCAACCAGCGCTCACCCGGATCATTGTCCTGCGACCCTCGCCAAGCCATGTGCAGTTCGAAGCTGCGCACCGGCAATGGCGGGTCTTCCGCACGCACACCGCCCGCTGCAGTCAGTGCATCGGCGGTGTAGTCCGGCACGGTTGCGACGATGTCAGTGCCGGCCAGCAAGGTACTCAAGCCATTGAACTGCGGCACCGCGAGTACCACATGCCGTTTGCGCCCGAGCTTTTCCAGTTCTTCATCTATAAAGCCGCTGAGGTCACCGGCGAACGACACCAGTGCATGGGGGCGGGCGCAGTAGTCATCCAGGCTCAACGGCCCCGGCACGGTGTCGGCGCGCAACAGCTTCGGCTGACTGCGGCGCAGTACCTTGCGCTTGGCGTTGGCCGGCAGGTCGGTGGTGTAACTGACGCCGATGGAGATCTCGCCGGATGCCAGCAAACCCGGCATCAGGATGTAGTTGACCCTGCGTATCACCAGCACAATCCCCGGTGATTCGGCACGCAGGCGTTTGAGCAGCATTGGCAGCAAGGCGAATTCGACGTCGTCCGAAAGGCCGATGCGGAACACGGCGGTACTTGTGGCAGGATCGAACTCGGCCGCACGGCTGACCGCGGTGGAAATCGAATCCAGTGCCGGCGAGAGCAGGGCGAAAATCTCGATCGCCCGGGCAGACGGCTCCATGCTGCGGCCGGTACGCACAAACAAAGGATCATCGAACAGCCCGCGCAGGCGCGAGAGCGCCGCACTGATGGCTGGCTGGCCGAGGAACAGTTTTTCCGCAGCACGGGTCACGCTGCGTTCGTGCATCAATGTTTCGAAAACGATCAACAGGTTCAGGTCGACACGACGCAGGTCATTACGATTCATCTGGAGTCCTGGCAGAGTCAGCAAACTTGACGTGGGCGGCCATATGAGAACAATGGCCAGCAGGAATATTACGGGGAAAGACTGGTACTCTGCACCGAGTAATTCAGATTTCCTACAAAGGCAGCTTCAATTTCTTGCGACATTTGACGATGTTGCTGCCGCTGCGGAATCAATGACAGGCATGTCGACTATTAATAGCCACAGATAGTGTTGGGTTGAAAGCCCAGCTAGAGTTCAAGGCATTAGAGGTTCAATTGGCGAGGTTTGTGATGTCCCGCACGATTCGTTTTCACAAGTTTGGTCCAGCCGAGGTGCTCATATGCGAAGAGCATGCGGCGGCTCTGCCTGCACCGGGCGAAGTGCAGGTGCGCGTCGAAGCGATCGGCATCAGTTGGTATGACACGCTCTGGCGCCAGAACCTGGCGTCGTCCCGCGCCCATCTGCCTTCCGGCCTTGGCCAGGAAATGGCCGGTATCGTCACGGCTGTCGGTGAGGGTGTCGATGACCTGGCGATAGGTGACAAGGTCGCCAGTTTCCCGGCCCAAAGCCCGAACGACTATCCGGTCTACGGAGAGCTGATCGTACTGCCGCGCTCGTCGCTGACCCGTTACCCGGACGTACTCACCCCGATCGAAGCCAGCGTGCATTACACGCCGCTGTTGGTCGCCTATTTCGCTTATGCCGACCTGGCACGGGTCAAGCCCGGGCAATTCGCCCTGGTGACCGACGCCAGTCATTGCGCCGGACCTTCGTTCGTACAACTGGGCAAGGCCCTGGGTGTTCGAGTGATTGCCGCAACCAAGTCAGCAGAAGAGCGTGAGTATCTGCTGTCACTGGGTGCCGAAAAAGTCATCGTTACCGAGGAAGAAGATCTGCTCATGCGGATCAACAAAATCACCGACAACCGCGGCGTGGATGTGGTGTTCGATGGTTTGGGCGGTCCGCAGATGTCGTTGCTCGGCGATGTGTTGGCGCCTCGCGGCAGCCTCGTGCTGTACGGCCTGCAAGGCGGCAACCAGACACCATTCCCGGCTTGCGCAGCGTTCCAGAAGAACATTCAGTTCTTCGTGCACTGCATCGGCAACTTCACCGGCAAGCCGGAACTGGGCATCATCCAGGACCAGGTCGCACTGCAGCGTGCCTTGCGCGATATCAACCAGTTGACCGCTGACCGCGTGCTGCTGCCGCTCAAGACTCGGGTCTTCCCGTTTGCCGAGGTTGTCGAGGCACACCGCTACATGGACGAATGCCCGTGTCGCGAGAGGGTCGCGCTCCAGGTCGAACCGGCGTAGCACTTACCCAATAGCAATCGCAACAGCTATCCCGACAGCCTATCCAAGAGTCCGTGCCCACACGGACTCTTTCGTTTCAGCCCCGAAACCCCTCGATCCGCAGGCCTGTCCAGCAACTGAACTGGTTTTTGCTCGTAATCTGTAGCTTCTAATCAGCCACTAAGCCCTGATAATTGAATGATTACTTTCATCTCAAGGAACGAGTCATGGCTGGTGGTCAGGCTGAAATTTTTCAATGTGCGCCATCGGTGCAAATCTCCAAATTAGTTCGTTGTTGTGTAGTTGCCAAAAAAACAGCGACAACTTCCTTCCTTATTTCTTGTATTAAGTGTCTGTGGGACTTTGTCGGACGTTTCCTAGGACTCCGGTTTAAATCGAGCAAACCCTTGCCCGCCGGGTGGTACAGCCTCGCCTTCGTGGTTAAACCGAGGGGGTGCAGCGCTCACTTCAAATGAATGTCTGAAAATTCTAGTGTTAGCATTTGGCAATAAAGTCCATGACTCCATTCGTACAGACAGTCCAACGGGATTTGCTGTCTGCGCGATATTGAACTTACGAGTATCAGGTAAATAAAGATGACCAGCATCCATGACCAAGCGATGAACCATGTCTATCAACAAGTGCTGCAGCGATTGCTGGGTTATTTCTCTCGTGCCGAACGCACTGCATTGCAATTGTTGATTCAGCGCCTGGCGGTCACGGCGGGGGGCATGGAGCACATTGGTGATTACAAGGTGTTGGCGATCCAGTCCGGGGCCCGAGACAACTGCTACACCCTGGCACTGTTGCGTGCTGCGCAGTTGACCATTGCCACGCGGGCGCCGGCGACATTCCAGTTGCGCATCGCCTCGTTACGGTTGAACGGGACAAGCTGCGCGGCCGTGGAAAACATGCACCGGACCAACTGTGCGTTGTTTGTCCATGACGATCCCCGGGTCGAGGTGTTGATGGTCGATGATCGGGAAGTCTTGCCGTTCAACCAACTGACGCCGATCTCCGACGCCGGTCGCGAGTCCAGTCGCCTGAACCTGCTGCTGATCGGTCATCGCCGGGAGTGGCGCGGCGGGTTCGACCTGTGGGATGACGGTTATCTGGCCACTGGAGAGTTCTACGGACAAATCGCCCGCTGGGACGGTGGTGTCGACGCTTTGCTCATCAGTGACACGCCGCGTCAGCAGAAGCAGTTCATCGACGGATTGAAGCGTGCCGCCACCAAGGCAGGGCTCAAGCCTTCGCAGGTGGGCGAGGCCGGTTATGCGGGATTGTTTGCATTGCTCGATGAACTGGGCAGCGACTGTTATCACGCGTTCTACGCGGATTTCGGCCAGGCCCGGTGGCGTCCGCAAGAGCGCTTTGAGACCTGTCGTCGTACGGCCTGCATCGACATTCACGACCTGCTGGTCAGCAACCTGGTAGAGCGCTGGCCATTGCTGACTGAGTTTCTCGGGTTCCAGCCTGACGAACTGTCCGCGCAGATCAGCGAAAACGAATTCGTCAGCCCGTCGGTCTCGGCCCACGTCCGGGGGTTGCACGCGTGCTTCGTGCAGGGTCGCAATTATGAGTTCGGCATTGCGCAATACCTGCAACGTGCCTTGGTGATGATGCGCCGCAAGCGATTGCCTGAGCGTTTGTGCGAGCAGGCCATCGAGGTATTCGGCAATCCGGCGACACTGGACGAGCAGCGCGCCCGAGCGGCGGCCGAGGCGCAAAAGAACCTGGGCCTGAGCGAAGCACAACTGGTGTGCCTGCTTTTTTCGCCTTTTATCGAAAAAGGTGCGGGGCTCGAGCGTTTTCTGCGTCAGTGCCATCCGGGCATGCTGGTGGCCATGCCCGAGCTGCACCGGGCCATGCAGGGGGAACCAGTCGCCGAACAGATCATGCAATGGATGATGGATGTCAGCGGACTGCCCGTCAGCCTGATTGGCCAGCTTTATCGCATGGAGTGGGCGCCCGCAAGCGCTGGCGGGGCGCCTGAAGCACTGATCGAAACGGCCGCGTTGCAAAATGCCGTGGACGATCCTGACGCTGGCATCACATTGGTGGATGAATGGTCAGCAGGTCACTGACCGTGGGTGGATTTTCAGCCATTGCAATCGGCCTTCACCCATGAAAGGTCCTCGAGAAACGGATTTCGCCTATCAGGCGGTTTACCGGTACCTGGCCAGCCTGATCAACGAGTCTGAAGGGGATTCGCGCATCCGCCTGCCATCGTTGCGGCATCTGGCAGAACGTCTGAACGTGTCGATCTCGACCATTCAGTACGCCTATTCGCTGCTGGAAAAAGAAGGGCGCGTCTATTCGGTGGCCAAGTCGGGTTACTACGCATTGCCGGTGTCCTCAATCAACCCGCAGGATAGCGGCAGCGACCTGCTGGAAGCCGTCTACGTCAATGCCAGGCGTCCGGGGATGCTGGTCCTGAGCGCCGATGAACCGGCGTTGCTGCAGCCGCTCGACAGTCCTTTGTTACTTTTGGAGCGAGAGCTGYTGCGCCAGTATCCCCGACAGCCGCAGTCGCCTTCGCAACCCTGCGGTGAGCTGGAATTGCGCGCCGCCCTGGCAGCACGCTACACCACATCGCCAATGCGTTACTGGCACGCCGATGATGTCTACATCGGCGCCGACCTTCGCGGTGTACTGGAAATCCTGATCGCCGTGCTGGGCTTGAAAGACGCCACCGTGGTGGTCGAATCGCCGTGCGACTGGGCGATCCTGCGTTTGTTTCAAGCCGCCTGCGTGCAGGTGATCGAGTTGCCCGTGCAAGCCGATGGCTGCCTCGATCCGGAGCGCCTCAAACTGCTGCTGGATACCGAACCGGTAAGGCTGGTGATGCTGTCATCGGCCCTGAATATGCCCCGTGGCAGCCTGGCGCCTGATGAAAACAGGCAAGCCATTGCCCGGCTTTTGGCTGCGTATGACAGTTGGGTGCTGGAAAACGATTGTTATGGCGAACTCGGATTCGACCTGGGCGGCGTGCGCTTTCGCGACTTGCTGGACCCTGAACGGTTGATGGTGTTTTCCACGTTCGAGAAAACCATCGGTCCGGAAGCGCCTTACGGTTACCTGCTTTCAAGGCATTTGAGCGTTGAGTTGCAACGGCACTTTCTGCTGCGGTCCTTTCGTCTCTCGCCGATTCGCCAGAAAGCCATCGCCCGTTTGTACAGCAGCGGTCGCATCGATCAGCACCTGCTAGTGCTGCGTCGGCTACTCAAGGAGCGCAAGAGCCAGATGACCCTGTTGTTGCAGGAACGATTGGGTGATGCCTTGCATTTCGTCGAGCCTGAAGGCGGTGCAACGATCTGGGTGCGTTCCTTGCGTCGGGTCAATGTCCGTCGTGTGTTCCAGCGTCTGCTGGCGCATCAGGTGGTCATCGCGCCGGGTGAACTGTTTAGCCTCCAGGGTCTGCACGGGCAGCATCTGCGCCTGAGTCACACGTTCGGCGGCGATCACAATCTGGCTGCCGCACTGGGATTGTTGGGGGATGCGCTGCGCCTTGAATCAATCGAGTGAGTCAGGCAAAAAATAACATCCTGCACTCTGTTGGATCGATCCCATCGCCTTGCGGTCAAACTGCCAGTAAACTGCGATCCAATTCCTGAACCACTCTATTCCAGAGGTTTTGCATGACACTCAGTCCTTTTGCGGGTAAACCGGCACCGGCAGAATTGTTGGTCGACATCCCGCGACTGGTAACGGCCTATTACACCGGCCAGCCTGATGCCGCCATTTCGACCCAGCGCGTAGCGTTCGGCACGTCCGGGCACCGCGGCAGCTCGTTCGACTTGAGTTTCAACGAATGGCACGTGCTGGCGATCAGCCAGGCGATCTGCCTGTATCGCGAAGCTCAAGGCATCGATGGCCCGCTGTTTGTCGGCATCGATACCCACGCGCTGTCCACGCCGGCCGGCGCCAGCGCCCTCGAAGTACTGGCCGCCAACGGCGTGACCGTGATGATCGCCGCTGGCGACGAGTACACACCGACGCCGGCCATTTCCCATGCGATCCTCTGCTACAACCGCGGGCGCACTTCGGGCCTGGCGGACGGCATCGTCATCACACCGTCCCACAACCCGCCACAAAGCGGTGGCTACAAGTACAACCCAACCAACGGTGGTCCGGCCGATACCCACATCACCAAGTGGATCGAGGCCAAGGCCAACGAACTGCTGGCCAGCAAGCTCGCTGGCGTCAAGCGCATCAGCTACGAGCAGGCACTGAAAGCCGGCACGACCCATCGTCACGACTTCCTCAACACCTATGTCGCCGACCTGATCAACGTGATCGACTTCGACGCCATCCGCGAGGCCAAGTTGCGCCTGGGTGTTGACCCACTGGGTGGAGCAGGGGTGCGCTACTGGTCGGCGATTGCCGAGCATTACCGCCTGGACCTGGATGTTGTTAACAAAGAAGTCGACTCGACCTTCCGTTTCATGACCGTCGACTGGGACGGCCAGATCCGCATGGACCCATCGTCCAGCCATGCCATGCAAGGCCTGATTGGCCTGAAAGAGCGTTTCGACGTGGCGTTTGCCTGCGACCCCGATCACGACCGTCATGGCATCGTCACGCCGTCCGGTGGTTTGCTGGCGCCGAACAACTACCTCGCCGTTGCCATCGACTACCTGTTCCAGAACCGTCCGCAATGGCGCGCCGATGCTGCCGTGGGTAAAACCGTGGTCAGCAGCGGCTTGATCGACCGCGTGGCCAAGCGCCTGGGCCGGCGCCTGTACGAAGTGCCGGTTGGTTTCAAATGGTTTGCCGACGGCCTGTTCGATGGCTCCCTCGGTTTCGGCGGCGAAGAAAGCGCCGGTGCCTCGTTCCTGCGCAAGGACGGCKSSGTCTGGASSACCGACAAGGACGGTTTGATTCCGGCCTTGCTGGCTGCCGAGATGACTGCCCGTACCGGTCGAGATCCGAGCCAGGCGTATCGTGCCTTGACCGATGAACTGGGAGAACCGTTCTCGGTACGGGTCGACGCCAAGGCCAACCCGGAACAGAAGGCGTTGTTGAGCAAGCTGTCGCCGCAACAGGTCACTTCGACCCAACTGGCCGGCGAACCGATCCAGAGCATCCTCAGCCATGCACCGGGCAATGACCAGGCCATTGGCGGTCTCAAGGTCATGACCGAAAACGGCTGGTTCGCAGCGCGTCCGTCGGGCACGGAAGACATCTACAAGATCTACGCCGAAAGCTTTGTCAGCGACGACCACCTCAAGCAGCTGGTGGCCGAAGCGCAAACGCTGGTGGATAGCGCCATTTCTGCGAAATAAACACACAACCTTGTGGGAGCGGGCTTGCTCGCGAAGGCGGTATCAGCTTCAACATCAATGTTGACTGAAACATCGCTTTCGCGAGCAAGCCCGCTCCCACAATGGGTTCGGTGCAGCAGCAAAAAAAGGGGCGACCAAAACGGTCGCCCCTTTTTTTCGATTGCGCTCAGCGGATCACGCCAGGTCCACCAACACGATCTCACTGTCCTCGATGGCCGTTACGCGCAGAACCTGCTCATCGGCAACCGCGACGCCATCTCGAGCTTGTGCACGCAAGCCATTGACCTCAATGACCCCGGTGGCCGGCACCAGGTACGCACGACGCCCCTTGTCCAGCGGGTACTCGGCTGACTCGCCGGCCTTCAGGTTGGCCGCCACCAGCCGGGCATCGGCGCGGATGCGCAGGCTCTGATCGTCACCTTCCTTGCCGCTGGCCAGGGTGACAAAACCTTCGCGGTTGCCTTTCGGGAACGGCTTGGCGCCCCAGGAAGGGGCCAGACCGGATTCATTCGGGATGATCCAGATCTGGAAAATCCTGGTCGGCGTCGCTTCCAGGTTGTACTCGCTGTGGGCGATCCCGGTACCGGCACTCATGACCTGGACGTCACCCGCTTCGGTGCGGCCCTTGTTGCCAAGGTTGTCCTGGTGGGTAATGGCGCCTTCGCGGACATAGGTGATGATTTCCATGTCCCGGTGCGGGTGTTGCGGAAAACCGGTGCCGGGAGCGATCACGTCGTCATTCCAGACCCGCAGGTTGCCCCAGTTCATACGCTTGGGATCGTAGTATTCGGCGAACGAAAAATGGTGATGAGCATCCAACCAGCCGTGGTGAGCGCCGCCGAGCGAGTTGAAAGGTCTGAGTTCAAGCATGATCGTCTCCTGAAAAGGTTCGTCATGGGGCGAGGCGCCTGAGCCACGAAGCGAGACCGGTGAGTGATGACGGCCATCATCCATCAGGCAACAATCGATAAAAAGCGTAAAAAATGCAGCATTCCAATCGAATGGATTGATATAAAACCACCTCGAAAGTTTCTTATCCAGCCTTCACTTCATCGCATAAGCCAATGAGTCATAAGCAATTCACTAGAACTCGACGGCAAATGCAGACACCATAGCGCTCAACAGCCTCACACCCTGGAGTCAGTCCGCGTGCCGCGACACACCCCCGATCTTCCTCCTGAACTTCGCCCCCTGGCCGAGATGCCGCTGATCAAGCGACTGCTCGCCCGATTCTTCGGTTACAGCCTGACCCGCCTGCATGCCCAACATCGTGCGTCGTGGTTGCATGGCCAGGCCGACGGTTTTCGCAGCGGTCACAGCGCCGGGGTCGATTACGGCTACAAGGAAGGCAAGCTCGAAGGGCTGGAGGAAGGTCGACAGGTCCTGCTGATCCGCGACTCGCGCTCCACTGAACACCGGCCACCGAATGTCGATGACCTGTTGTTCGACGATTGGCGCCTGCCGTTGAGTGCCGAGTTGAAGAAGCGCATGAAGGCTGATGTCGCCCGGTTGCTGCCGGCCCATGCCCAACCCAGCGCCGCACAGTGGAAAATGATCTTCAGCGATACGCCGTCCACCTCGGTGATCGCGGGTGCCGGTGCAGGCAAATCGACCACGCTGGTGCTGCGTATCTTGCTGCTGACCCATTACCTGGGCTTCGAGCTGAGTTCGATGACGGTGGTGACCTTCACCCGTGAGTCGCGCAAGGACTTCATCAATAAGCTGATCGAACTGTTTGCGCTCTGGGGGCGCGTTATCAGCTTCAAGGAGGCGCGGGATCTGGTACGCACCTTTCACTCGCGGATCCTGCCGATGGTGCGCAGCCTTCCGGGTTTCGAGCGTTTGCACGCTTTCGAAAACCTCAGCCTGCGGGCTGCACAGGGTGATGAGGAGGTCGACAGCAATCCGTTCGATCTGCGGATCAACGACGCTCAACGCCAACAACTCAATGCCTGCTATCACCGTCTGCACCGTGACGATGAGCGTTTTCGCGAGCTGATCAAGCCATTGTCCCGCCATGCCTTGCAACTCAAGGAGCTGGAGCGGGATCACCCGGATGTACAGAAACGCATCGGCGTTACCGAACTGGCCGCCAAGCGCGATGAAGAATTGTGCGACGCCATAGAAGATCTGTGGATTCGCGCCGGTGCGTGGCCCATCAAGGGTATCGAGCCAAATCGCCAGTCGTTCGATATCAACGGTTCGAAATTCCATTGTCACGGCTACATACCGTCCCTGGATGCCTGGGTGGTGCTGGGGTTCGATCCTCGGGAAAACCCGCAGGTGGCACGTCCAAACGCCAAACTGACGGTGCGCGCAGAGTGGGCAGTGAAGCGCACCCTGTTTCAAGCTTTCTGTCGTAAGCCATTGATATGGCTGGATAGTTACGAATCATCAAAGCGTGTTTTGGCCTCGCTCGCCGGCGATGCCAGCGCCGGGCCGGGCTTCGATTACAAGGTCAAGGGCGAGCTTGCTTCCGCGCCGTTGCTCGATTGTTTTGTCGCCGCTGCCGGGTTCATCGAAAACCTCGGGCTGGATGTGCCGAGTGCCGTGGGTCAGATGAGTTTCGCCAAGGACGATCCCGACCGGTTCTTCTTCGAGGCCTTGAGCCTTTACTGGCGGGCGCTGGAAGATCATTTGCTCGATCAGAAACCGCCGATCATGACTTACAACCGGATGTTCGCCCTGTTCAGCGAGCACTCGCCAGAGAACCTCAAGCTGCTCGGCGATGAGTTGCTGCGACCGCTGTCGCACCTGATGATCGACGAATTCCAGGACGTCTCGCCGCAAATCGTCTCCTGGATCAGGGCCAGCCTGGCCGAGATCCGCAGTCGCGGACCGGCCATGCACGTCGGACGCGGCGCCCAGCGTTCCTCGCTGCTTTGCGTGGGGGATGACTGGCAGTCGATCTATGGCTGGCGCGGCAGTTCACCGACCTACTTCATGGAGTTCAACAAGGAGTTCCCGTCGCCGAGTACCACCAGGGTCATGTTGAGCGACAACTACCGCAGCCACCAGCACATCATTGATGCCGCCGAGCACATCGTGCGGGCAGCACCGGCGATTGCCGGGAAGAAAGCCAAGGCCGGCGGTGAACCCAAGGCATTGCTGCCGGTTAACGTCCTCGATCGTGATGACCAGGGCATGGCCCAGCGCCTGATGGAGCATTACCGAAAGGGCGACTCGATCTTGATGCTGTATCGAAAAAGCAGCGATAAGTTATTGATAGAAGAGCATATTCAGCCAGTAGTTAATGTTGATTCGAGCTTGCCGTATGAGGCTCGCAGGCTCAAGCAACTGACGTATCACAGTGCCAAGGGCCTCCAGGCCGATGCGGTGTTCTTGCTGGGCGACTGCCAGCACCTGACCAGTTCGCCTTACAAGAATCAGGTTTACCGGATGGCAGGCCTGGGCAAGGCCGGTGACAGTGAGCCCTACGACAATGCCCAGAAGGACGAGATCCTGCGGCTGGCGTACGTGGGCATTACCCGCGCCGTCAGCCATTGCTACTGGTACGTCGACGCGCAAGACACCCAAGCCGCGAACATGCCCAAGGCCTCCGACCGGATCGGCAAGGGCAAGGCGTTTTTTGTCGATCATCGTGCAAGCCAAACCACGACCTGATTTTGTAGGAGCGAGCTTGCTCGCGATGGTCGTTAACGATAACGCGTATTTACTGGCTAAACGCGGCGCTCTTGAGTCCATCGTCGGAACGCCGCCCGGAGCAAGCTCGCTCCTACAGGGAATAGCGCTCAACAAAAAGCCCACTTGAAGTGGGCTTTTAGGGGGGGCAGCCTTCAGGCATAACTCTTGATGGCCTCCGGTGGAATGAAGGCTTCAAGTTCATCTTCCACCGCTTCGATTATTCGTTCTACATCCGCGGCATTCATGACGGTGGCGCACGGAATACCGGCAATGGCGATCATGGTTTCGCCACTGGCACGATCAAACAGACGGGCAATCATGCTGCCCGGCGCGTCCATGCTCGCCTCGAACCCCATGGGATGAAAATGCCAGCGCATCAGCTGGCAGGCGTTTGGAAACGTGACCTTACTGAACCCTATATTCATGTGTTGCCCGCCTTCATCTTCGAGCGCTTCCTTGAGCTCATGGTAGGAGGGAGAACCTTCATTGGTTCAACCAGTGACAGTGTTTAAAAGTAGCAGCCGGATGTGAAAATATTGTGGATTTTTCAGGCCGTTTGGCGATTGCCGGCGTTGTTTTGATTCAGCTCACTCTTAGCCGCAATTTGCGGGCAAAAGCCATCATCTGTTTAGTCGTTGAAGACAAAGCGGAAGTTGGGCAAGCTCGGTTTTTTCCCGTCGAGATTTTCAATGCACGCCGATGATGATGGCCCGCTGCAARCCCAGGCCACGGGCGAGACGGTCATGCGCTATCACTTGCGCTGGAAGCACCGGGATCTGGATGGCGTCATGGCGCTCTATCACCCTGAGATCCAGTACAACGACTTTTTCCAGAACCGGGTCATGGGCCTGGCCGAATTGCGCGAATACGTGCGCAGCAGCATGCCCCGGGATCCGGGTGAAGCGCTGGAGCACTCCGACCGCATTCGACTGGACGGCAACACGGCGTTCATTCAGTACCGCATCACACTGCGCGGCGGTGAAGGATTGGTGTCGTTGCGCGCCAGCGAAGCGATTACCGTCAAGGACGGGCTGATCTGGCGGGTCAACGAATACGCTTCATTGGTGCATGAACAACCCGCAAGCAAAACCTCCGGCAACCAGCGCCCGGCGGTCAGCCGGCTCGGATTGTCACCACGCCAATTGAGCTTCATGGCCGATGACCTGCAACAGTATTTCCAGGGTCAGCAGCCTTATCTTGACCCGGAGCTCGACCTGCAACGGGTGGCGAAGGAGTGCGGCTACAGCCGTAATCAGATTTCCTATCTGTTGAACCAGGTGTTGGGGCAAAGCTTCTACCGCTACGTCAACCAGGCGCGCCTGCAGCATTTGCTCGCCGCGCTGGATGCCGCCACACCACCACTGCGTATCGATGAACTGGCCTTCGCTGCCGGATTCAATTCGCTGTCGGCGTTCTACAGCTGTTTCCGCCAGCACACCGGCCAGTCACCCAAGGCCTACGTCAAACAAATTTCTTTGCGTGCACGCGCGCAAGACAGCGCCTGAGCCCACGCACTAGGATCGACGCCATCGAAGTCTGAGTGGCGGAGTCTTGCATGCCGGCGTGGCGCACTATCAGTTTGTGGATGGACCAGCTCGACGAGCCTTTGTTGGCGCGTCCAGCGCTGGAGCGGGACCTGGATGTCGACGTGGCGATTATCGGCGCGGGCTACACCGGTCTCTGGACCGCGTATTACCTCAAGCAGCACAAACCTGACCTCAATATCGCGATTGTCGAAGCGCAAACCGCCGGTTTCGGCGCGTCGGGGCGCAACGGCGGCTGGCTGATGGGCAACTTGCTGGGTGAAGATCGCCTGCTGGCCAATCTGCCGGTGGAAGAGCGCCGCGCCTCCTACGATTTGTTGCACAGCATTCCGGAAGAGGTGGAAGTTGTCCTCGAACGTGAGGGTATCGACTGCGATTACCGCAAAGGCGGGGTGCTGTATTGCGCTGCGCGCTATCCGGAGCAGGAGACCAGCCTGCGTCACTATCTGGACGATCTCCACCGCCAGGGCCTCAACGACAGCCACTATCGCTGGCTGAACCCGGAACAACTGGCGCAACAGATCAGGGTCGCCAAACCCTATGGCGGTATCTACGCGCCACACGTGGCGACCATCCATCCGGCCAAGCTGGTACGCGGGCTGGCCCGGGCGGTTGAGCGCCTGGGGGTCAAAATCTACGAAAACAGCCCGGTCACCCATTGGCAGTCCGGCAACCTGCGCACGGCGCAAGCGTCGGTGCGCAGTCGCTGGGTGGTGCCGGCGGTAGAAGGCTACTCCGTCACCTTGCCGCCATTGGGGCGTTATCAGATGCCGGTGCAGAGCCTGATTGTCGCAACCGAGCCATTGTCTGCCGCCACCTGGGACGAAATTGGCCTGAGTCGCGGCCAGGCGTTCAGCGAGGCCAGTCGCCAGGTCACCTACGGTCAGCGCACCGCTGACAACCGCTTGATCTTTGGCGCCCGTGGCGGGTACCGGTTCGCGGGCAAGCTACGCCACAACTTCGACCTGACCACTGACGAAAAACAGCTGCGGCGCTATCTGTTTGGCGAGTTGTTCCCGCAGTTGAAAAACGTGCAGATCACCCATTCCTGGGGCGGCAACCTGGGCATGTCCCGGCACTTCAAGCCGCACATGCTCTGCGACCGGGCCAACGGTATTGCCTTGTCTGGCGGCTATGGCGGGGAGGGCGTTGGCGCCAGCAACCTGGGGGGGCGGACGCTGGCCGACCTGATCCTGGGGCGCGACTCCGACCTGGTACGCCAGCCGTGGGTCATCCCCGAGCGTGGTCTCGACGCGCTCAGGGCCTGGGAGCCGGAACCCATCCGCTGGCTCGGCTACAACGCGATCATCCGCAGCTTTGTCCATGAGGACCAGACCCTGGCCAACCCGGCGACCGCGCCCTGGCGCCGCAAGCTGGCCAGCGGGGTCGCGGGCTTCATGGAAGGTTTCATGCACTAAACGGCGCGCTCTTCATCTACAGGCTACATCGACAGGTATTCCCATGAGCATCACGCAATTCAAGAACACCGCAACGCTGAAACTGGAAGAGTCCAATCCGGTCGCCGTGCCCCTGGGTACACCCGTGGCCGTGGCTTCGACCACCAGCGTCGAACGCGACGACGGCGTCGAGACCGGCGTCTGGGAATGCACACCCGGGCGCTGGCGGCGGCAGATCGTCGCCCAGGAATTCTGTCACTTCATTCAGGGCCGCTGCACCTTCACCCCGGACGGCGGTGAACCCCTGCTCATAGAAGCCGGCGACGCACTGATGTTGCCGGCCAACAGCCTCGGCATCTGGGACATCCAGGAAACCGTACGCAAGACCTACGTTTTGATTTTTTGAGTTTTGATTTTTGATCCTTTGATTGCCTGCCAACAAAAACAACCTCTACAGGAATCGACTCATGATCCGAAAGACACTGACTCTGGCCCCGCTGATGCTGGTCGCATCAATCAGTCAGGCGGCCGAAACCGTCAAAATCTACAACTGGTCGGACTATATCGCGCCGGACACCACGAAAAACTTCCAGAAAGAAACCGGCATCGCCTTCACCTACGACGTCTACGACAGCAATGAAACCCTCGATGGCAAGCTGATGACCGGTAAATCCGGTTACGACGTCGTGTTCCCGTCCAACCACTTCATGGCCCGGCAGATTGAAGGCGGCGCACTGAAGAAGCTCGACAAGAGTCAGCTACCAAACTGGAAAAATCTCAACCCGGTACTGCTCAAGGCATTGCAGACCAACGACCCGGGCAACGAGCACGGCTTCCCGTACCTGTGGGGCAGCACCGGCATCGGCTACAACATTGCCAAGGTCAAAGCGGTGCTGGGCGACAACGCCCCGGTGGATTCCTGGGACCTGATCTTCAAGCCCGAGAACATGCAGAAGTTGCAGAAATGCGGCGTGGCCATCCTCGACAACGGCCCCGAACTGCTGCCAGCCGCGTTGAACTACCTCGGTTTGCCGCCTCACAGCAAGAACCCGGAAGACTACAAAAAGGCCGAAGCCCTGCTGTTGAAAGTGCGGCCGTATGTCAGCTATTTCCACTCGTCCAAGTACACCAGTGACCTGGCCAACGGCGATATCTGCGTCGCGGTCGGTTTCTCCGGCGACATCCTGCAAGCGGAAAACCGCGCCAGAGAAGCCAACAACGGCATCGACATCGGCTATTCGATTCCCAAGGAAGGCGCCGCGATCTGGTTCGACATGGTCGCGATGCCGGCCGATGCCCCGGATGAAAAGGCCGGCTACGACTTCATGAACTACCTGCTGCGCCCGGACGTCATGGCCAGCGTCAGCAACTACGTGCATTACGCCAATGGCAATGAACAGGCCGACGGCCTGATCGACCCGGCCATCAAGAATGACACCAAGGTTTACCCCAGCCCGGAAATGATGGGCAAGCTGTTTGCCCTGGAAGCCATGCCTCTGAACATCGACCGGGTACGTACCCGGGTCTGGAACAAGATTCGCACCGGCAGCTGAAGCGGTGAGCGGCCATCGGGACAGGACGTCCCGATGCCAGGGTCATCAGCCGACCGGCTCGGCTGCGCAACTCATCTTTCCTGAGCCGGGTATCTGCAAAAACACGTCATTGCCGATTTGCCAGAAGCTGTAGTTGCCTTTGTAATCCTTGCCCGTGAACTGGGTTCCGTAATTACTCGGCACCTGGTTCAGGGTGATGGAGGTGTTCGCCCACTTCAGGAACACAACCCCCGGTTCGACCGTAAAGAACGTGGCGGCAACCAGCGGGCTGATCCCTGCGCAATGGAAGGCGACGGGGCCTTCGGTGCGTCTGCTCGGGTCCTTGGTTCTGGCAATGGCCGAGCCCTGGCGCAATTGATGCGCACGCTCGGCATAACTGCGAATGACGCAGGGCTTGGCTTGCGGGCCGCTGTCACACTGGTTGCGTGCGTCGATCCAGAACTGTTGATCAACCTCGACTTTGTCCGGGCGCGGCACGGAATGTTCATCCGTGAGCGCCAGCAGATAAAGGCGATTGAGTTCGAGGTCCATCTGCGCCAGTTGGGCGTCATGACAGATGAGCTTTTCGGCGGATGCCTGGGGCGAGGCGCAATCGAAACTGGTTCTATAAGTTGGCAAGGGCTTTGGTTTTGCCTTTGCCTTCGTGGCGGCGTCACACACGCTCGCAGTCATGCACACGCTGACGGCGAGCAGAGAGGCCAGAAGTGGCGTGACCATTTTCATTTCGGCGTCACCTGAATCTTTACGTGATGCCCGTATTGCAACGCATCGTGTCGAAGCGTTGCACAGTCATTCGGTCGCACGGGGTCTATCGAGTGTAAAGCAGTGCTCGAAACCTGCCACATCGTGCCAGGAGAAACGTTAGTCTTCCTCACGAATCGTCGCCACGTCATCGGCCCTGACTTTCACCTTCGCACCCGAAATGTCCTCAAACTCGAAGAAGCCGTCGCTGGTTTTGGTTTTCGGTATGTCTTCGGTCAGGTACTGAGTGCCGTTCTGCAGCGTCACCACCGTTGGCGTCGAGCAACCGGCAAGCGTCAACAGGGCCGCTATTGCCAGGGGCAAGCGCAAAGTCTTGATATCCATAATCACCTCCATACGTTCTGAAGCAGCGCCATCAGTTCGATAGCTGTCACTGCACCTCTATGGCGGTTTGTGCGGCTGGGGGGCAGAAAGTTCTACTGCCCGGGAAATATTCCGTACAGCGCCATTTATCCTTTTCCGATTGCACCGGGCAGGGCGGAACTGGTATCTGTACGCATAACCAGTACTCGCTCGCCATGGCCCATTTCCCTGTGACTGCAAATCCCCTCGACGACCCGTTCTATTACCTGAACAACTTCATGCAAGTGCTTGATTGGCTTGAGCAGCGCTTTGCCGATGTGCTGAGCGTCGACGAGCAGCGTTTCATTCATGAATTCAAGCGGTTGCCCCGTGAATCGCAGGCGCTGCTGGTCAGAATGGTCATGCGCAAAGGCGTTCATTTCAGGGCGAGCAAGCTGCATTACGACGAAATCGGCGATATCGGCACAGCCGCCGGCCCGTTGCTCGAACTGGGTTGGGTCGACGGGCAAATGCCAATCACCATCGACGAGCTGTTCGAGGTGCTGCTCAAGGCAGAGATCCTCCAGGCCTTTGTCGCTGTCATCGATCAACCCAAAGGCAAGAAAGCCGATTGGCTGCCGGCGCTGTGCGAGCAATTTCCTCAGGTGCAAAGCTTCAACGACTGGTGTCCGACCCTGGACGAGCGCCTGTTCAGCCTGACCATCATGCAATTGTGCGATCGCCTGCGTCTGATGTTCTTCGGCAACCTGTACCAGGACTGGTCGGAGTTCGTGTTGGCCGACCTGGGTATCTACACCTACGAAAAAGTCGAGTTCTGCGCCGAGTCCCGTGGCTTGCGCAGCCGTGAAGACGTGGATGCCTGTGTCCTGCTGCACGCGTACCAGCAACAATTCGAGGCCGGTGAAGCGCTGGAAGCGGTGGCCGAGCGAATCAGGGGACTGGCGCTGGATAATCCGTGGTTGCAACGCCGGCGCGGCAAGCTGCTGTTCCAGATGGCCCAGTACTGCGAACGCATCGCGGATTTCTCCATGGCCCTGAACCTCTACCGCGAATGCGCTTACCCCGGCGCGCGTTCGCGGCTGATTCGCGTGCTGGAACGCAGCGGTCAGTTCGAGTTGGCGATGGATCTGGCCGCACAGGCCGAACAGGCTCCGGAAAGTGCCGCCGAACACCAGCAGTTGCTCCGTGTGCTACCACGCCTGCGGCGCAAGCTCGGCGGGCCGCCGATCAAGCGGGCAGCGCCACGGGAAATGCAGCGCCTGGACCTGCAATTGCCCAGGACAGACCCGGCGTTGTCGGTGGAGTTCTACGTTCAGGCGCATCTTGCGGAGGATTCGGCACCGGTGCACTACGTCGAAAACAGCCTGGTCAATTCACTGTTTGGCCTGCTGTGTTGGCCAGCGATTTTCGCGCCGTTGCCGGGGGCGTTTTTTCACCCGTTCCAGCGCGGGCCAGTGGATTTGCTCAGCGAAGACTTCCATGGCCGCCGGGCCGACCTGTTCCAGGCTTGCATGGCCGAACTCGACGACGGGCGCTACCGGCAGACCATCCGCGAGCGTTATGCCGCCAAGTGGGGCGTTCAGTCACCGTTCGTGTTCTGGAGCGTGCTCAGCGAAGAGTTGCTGGAGCAAGCCCTGGACTGTCTTCCGGCCGAGCACCTCAAACACTGGTTCAACCGCCTCTTGCTGGACATCAAGGCCAATCGCGCCGGCATGCCGGACCTGATCCAGTTCTGGCCGCAGCAAAAGACCTACCGCATGATCGAAGTCAAAGGCCCGGGCGATCGCCTGCAGGACAACCAGTTGCGTTGGCTGGAGTTCTGCCACGAACACCGGATGCCGATCGCCGTTTGCTACGTGCAATGGGCGGAGCAGGACACTTGAGCTACAGCATTGCGGTGCGGGCACTGTGTGAGTTCACCGCCAAGATCGGCGACCTCGATCTGCGCTTCACGCCGTCGCCTACCGCGCTGGAGGGCATTGTCGGGCACCGTACGGTGGCCTCGCGGCGCAGCGAGGGCTACCAAAGCGAAGTCGTCCTTGAAGGCCAGTATCGAACCTTGACTGTCAAGGGCAGGGCGGACGGCTACGACTCCGGGCAAAACTGCCTGGAAGAGGTCAAGACCTACCGCGGCGACTTGAGCAAGCAACCGGCCAACCACCGTCAGTTGCATTGGGCCCAGGCGAAAATATACGGCTGGTTGATGTGCCGGAAACTGGACCTGGCAAAGATCAATCTCGCACTGGTGTATTTCGACATCGTCAGCGAAAAGGAGACCTGCCTGGTCGAGCCTTTCGACGCCACCGAGTTGCAACAATTCTTCGAACGGCAATGCGCGCGGTTCCTGCAATGGGCCGAACAGGAAGTCGCCCATCGAGAAGGGCGCAATCAGGCGGCGCAGCGTCTGGTCTTTCCCCACGCCGACTTTCGACCTGGGCAGCGCCATCTGGCCGAGTCGGTGTTCAAGGCTGTGAGCACGGGGCGCTGCCTGATGGCCCAGGCGCCCACGGGAATCGGCAAGACCCTGGGCACCTTGTTCCCCATGCTCAAGGCCCTGGCGCCGCAGCAATTGGACAAAGTGTTCTTCCTGACGGCGAAAACCCCGGGACGCAAACTGGCCCTGGACGCCGCGCAAGTGATTCTTGCCAGCGCCGATGCGCCGCCGTTGCGGGTGCTGGAGATGATCGCCCGGGACAAGGCCTGCGAACATCCGGACAAAGCCTGCCACGGCGAGTCCTGTCCACTGGCCCGGGGTTTCTACGATCGCCTGCCCGCTGCACGGCAGGCGGCCAGTCAACGGAGCCTGTTGAATCAGAGCGCCTTGCGCGAGGTCGCCCTGGTCCACGATGTCTGTCCGTATTACCTGAGCCAGGAAATGGCGCGCTGGGCCGACGTGGTGGTTGCCGACTACAACTATTACTTCGATTTCAGCGCCTTGTTGTTCGGTCTGGCCCAGGCCAACCACTGGAAAGTCGCGGTGCTGGTCGACGAAGCCCACAACCTGGTGGAGCGAGGCCGGCAGATGTACAGCGCCAGCCTCGATCAGGCGACCTTCAACGGCGTGCGCAAAACCGCCCCCGAAGTGCTGAAAAAGCCCATGCAGCGGGTCAACCGCGAGTGGAATGCCCTGCATGACACGCAAACCGGCGCCTATCAGGCCTATGACAAGACGCCGGAAAAGCTCCTTCAGGCACTGTCATCGTGCAGCGCCAGCATCGGTGACTACCTGAACGATCACCCTCAAGGGCTGGACAGCGCACTGCAGGGGTTTTACTTCGACATGCTGCATTTTTGCCGGGTGGCCGAACTGTTCGATGAGCAGTTCCTGTTCGACATCAGCAAGCGCGACCTCGAGCGCAAGCGCAACCTCTCGCAGTTGTGCCTGCGCAATGTGGTCCCCGCCGGGTTCATCCGCCCGCGCCTGACCGCCGCGCGCAGCACGGTACTGTTTTCGGCGACCCTCAGCCCCCGGCACTATTACGCCGATTTACTGGGGACACCGGCGGACACAGTGTGCATCGACGTCGAGTCGCCGTTTCATGCCGATCAACTGCAAGTGCACATCGTCAACCAGATATCCACCCGGTTCGTGCATCGCCAGTCCTCCCTCGAACCGATCGTGGACTTGATCGCCAGACAGTTCTGCGCACGCCCCGGCAATTACCTGGCGTTTTTCAGCAGCTTCGATTATTTGCAGCAGGTGGCGCAGTTGCTGGCCGAGCGGCACCCGCGGATCAAACTGTGGTCGCAATCCCGAGGCATGGGCGAAGCGCAACGCCAGCAGTTTCTCGATCAATTCCACGCCGACGGCCAGGGTGTCGGATTTGCCGTGCTGGGCGGGGCCTTCGGTGAAGGCATCGATTTGCCCGGTGCCCGGTTGATCGGCGCATTTATTGCCACCCTGGGGCTGGCGCAGTTCAATCCGGTGAACGAGCAACTGAAGCGGCGCATGGCCGCCATTTTTGGCGCCGGTTACGACTACACGTATCTGTTTCCCGGCGTACAGAAAGTGGTGCAGGCCGCTGGGCGGGTGATCCGTACGCAACAGGATCGAGGGGTGGTGATGTTGATCGACGACCGTTTTGGCGAGAGCAAGGTCAGGCAGTTGCTGCCGCGTTGGTGGGCCATGGCTCCGACGTTTTTTCTTCCTCACGAGCAGGAGTTTATATTTTAAAAAACATAGACTCTCCTGGCGTTCGAGTCGGCAGCGAAAACCGTCGCAGGCTCGCAAGTCAGCTTGTATGAACGCGGATTCGGTTATCTGAAAGAGCGTACCTTGCGCGCACAAAGTACCTTCAGTCAGGCGTTCGATGGGGCATTGGTGGCCACCAGTTCAACAACCCCGGACACGTTCAGCGCCTATGGCGCCATCGTCAACAGGCTCATCTACACCCTGGCGGAGCGCGATGAGATGATCAAGGAGTGTCATCGGACACTGGCCAGAACCGGCCCGTTCACCGACCAGATCCCTGACTTCGTCTTCAATGAGTTGTATAGCCACATCATCAAGTATGTATACCGATATCACCTGGCGACGAACAGGTTGGCCTGATCCTGGGCACGCGGCTTTTCCGGCTTTCCAAATTCCCGGCATGACGCATACTTCTGAGAAACAAAAAGGCGGTGGGATCAATGAGCGAAGATCGAACCAAGGTCAGTGCCATCGAAGATGGTCGTTTTCGGTTATTGATCGATGCAGTGATTGACTACGCGATCTACATGATTGATCCCGACGGCATCATTATCAGTTGGAATGCCGGCGCCAGGCGCTTCAAGGGGTATGAGGAGGCCGAGATCCTCGGCCAGCATTTCTCACGTTTTTACACCGAAGAAGATCGCCGTGCCGGCTTGCCCCAGCGAGCACTGGACACGGCGATTCGTGATGGGCGTTTCGAGGGGGAAGGCTGGCGGGTGCGCAAGGACGGCACACATTTCTGGTCCCATGTGGTCATCGATCCGATTCTCGACCCGTCGGGCACATTGCTTGGTTTCGCCAAGATCACCCGGGACCTGACCGATCGCAAAATGGCCGAGGAAATCCTCAAGCAAAGCGAACAGCAGTTCCGGCTGCTGGTACAGAGCGTTACCGACTACGCGATCTATATGCTCACCCCGGATGGACGCGTGAGCAACTGGAACCCTGGTGCCCAGCGCATCAAGGGTTACTTGCCGGAAGAAGTCATTGGCCAGCATTTTTCGATCTTCTATACCCCGGAGGATCGCGAAGCCTGCGAGCCACAACGGACGCTGGACATCGCCGTTCGTGAAGGTCGCTTTGAAAACAAAGGCTGGAGGATGCGCAAGGACGGTACGCGGTTCCTCGCCCATGTCATTGTCGATCCGATCCGGGGCGAAACCGGCGCCTTGCTCGGTTTTGCCAAGATTACCCGCGATATTACTGAAGTCACGCAAGCGCAGCAGTCGCTGGAGCAAACCCGAGAGGCCTTGTTCCAGGCGCAGAAAATGCAGGCCATCGGCCAGCTCAGCGGCGGGATCGCTCACGACTTCAACAACCTGCTGACGGTCATCCTCGGCAATCTGGAAATCGTGCGCAAACGAGTGACGGACGATCCAAAGATAACCCGCTTGATCGACAACGCCACCCAGGGTGCCTTGCGCGGTGTTTCCCTGACCCAGCGCATGTTGGCATTTGCCCGACGTCAGGAGCTCAAGTCCGAACCGGTGCGGATACCGGCATTGGTAGAAGGTATTTCCGGGCTACTGCGTAGCTCCCTCGGGCCTTCGGTGAAAATTGAAACGCGCTTTCCCGAGGATCTTGAGCCGGTGATGGCGGACATCAATCAGCTGGAGCTGGCCATACTGAACCTGGCAACCAACGCCCGTGACGCCATGCCCCATGGCGGGACAATCATCTTCAGTGCCAGAGTCGATGAAGTCACCGACAGCAGCGCCTCATCCCTGGCCGCGGGGCGCTATGTTTGCCTGAACATTGCCGATACCGGCGAGGGCATGGATGGGACCACGTTGGCCTCGGCGATGGACCCGTTCTTTACCACCAAGGGCGTCGGTAAAGGCACGGGCCTGGGGTTGTCGATGGTTCACGGTTTTATTGAACAACTGGGCGGACGGTTCATTCTCAAAAGCCAGAAGGAGCAGGGCACGACCGCCGAACTCTGGTTGCCGGTCGCCACCAGTGGTGCGGCCATCCAACCGGTCGCCCAAGCGCTGGCCGTGACAGTGCCTCGCCTGTGCGTACTGGTGGACGACGACAGCCTGGTGTTGACCAGCACCAGCCTGCTGCTCGAGGACCTCGGACACCGGGTCATCAGTGCGGTTTCCGGTGCCAGGGCGCTGGAGTTGTTCAGCAATGAACCGGAGATCGATCTGGTCATCACCGACATGGCCATGCCACAGATGAGTGGCGCGCAACTGGCCAATGCCATCCGGAACATTCGACCTGGCGTGCCGATCATCCTCGCTACCGGTTATGCCGAACGGCTGGAGGGCTTTGCCGCCAATCTGCCACGCTTGTCGAAACCTTTTACCCAGCTCAACCTGGTGGAAGTCATTGCCTTGGCGATGAAGTGACGCGGTGGTTGCTCTGTTCGTAGCGGGCCGGCATCGGCTGGGTGCCGATGCCGTGGACCAGAATGCTCAGTACTTGTAGGAACGGGCTTGCTCGCGATGGGGTCGGCACAGTCGACATTGATGCTGGCTGACCCTGCGCCATCGCGAGCAAGCTTGCTCTTCAGGGGATCTTCGCTGTTGAGGAGGTATCAGGCCTTGAGATTGCGCAAACTGCGCTCCATCCGCGCAATGCCTTCTTCCAGCAGCGAGCGTGGGCAGCCGAAGTTCAGGCGTACGAACTGTTTGCAGTCATCACCGAAGTCCAGGCCGGCGCTCAAGCCGACCCTGGCCTGTTCCAGGAAGAACTGCTGCGGGTTGTCCAGCCCCAGCGCCGTGCAATCGAGCCACGCCAGGTAGGTGCTTTGCGGCAGGTTCATGGTGATACCCGGCAGGCGGGTGCGCACGGCCTCGACCAGGAAATCACGGTTGCCTTGCAGGTAGACCTTCAGCTCGGCCAGCCATGGCGCGGCTTCGCTGTAGGCAACGCGGGTAGCTTCCATGCCCAGCGGATTGACGCTGTCGACCATGCCACAACGGGCGTGGTTGACCTTCTCGCGCAGGTGGCGGTCCTGGATGATCATGAACGAGGTTTTCAGGCCGGCGATGTTGTAGGCCTTGCTCGCCGACATCAGTGTGATGGTGCGCTGGGCGACTTGCGGGCTCAGGGTCGCCATCGGAATGTGCTGGCGACCGTCGAAGCACAACTCGGCGTGGATCTCGTCGGAAATGATCCAGGCATCATGCTCAAGGCAAATGTCGGCAATGGCTTGCAGTTCTGCGCGGGGAAAGGCCTTGCCCAGCGGGTTATGCGGGTTGCTCAGCAGCAAGGCGCCGCCACCTTGCAACGACTGGCTCAGGGTATCCATCGGCGTTGTGTAGGTGCCATCGGCTTGCGCATCGAAATTCAGCTCGACCTTGTTCAGGCCCCAATGCCCGGGCGCATGGCGCAGCGGCGGGTAGTTCGGCACCTGGACAACGACGTTCTGTGGCGCCTGCACCAGTGCCTTCAGCGCCATGTTGAAACCGGACTCGACGCCCGGCAGGAAAATCAGCTCCTGGGGCTCAACGCGCCAGGCGTACTTGTTCCAGAGGTCGGCGACGATCGCCTCGCGCAGGTCATCCTGGGCCACGCTGTAACCGACCATCGGGTGCTCCAGTCGTTTTTGCAGGGCCTGGATGATCACCGGCGGCGCGGCGAAATCCATGTCGGCGACCCACATCGGCAACACATCGGCCGGGTAACGGCTCCATTTGGTACTGCCGGTGTTATGGCGGTCGAACACCTGATCAAAATCGAAAGTCATGCGTAGTCTCATGAAAGCTGGGTTGGAATGCTGACCATGATAATCGCCAAGCCCTGTGGGAGCGAGCTTGCTCGCGATGGGGCCAGTACAGTCAGCATCCAGGTTGCCTGACCCACCGCCATCGCGAGCAAGCT